>VGOH01000167.1 GCA_016875955.1 Chloroflexota bacterium | reverse complement strand
AGGTTTGATGCTGCCGGCGCCCGGTTTCAGGCCCGCAGAAAAGCCAATACCATGTGGTACCCGGCATGGCTGGCCTATGCCGCCGGGCTCTGCCAGCAGGAGTTCAGGGTGAATTTAATTGACTGCCCCGCTGATGGCATAAGACTGCCCGACCTGATTGAAAGATTGCGTGAGCAAGAACCGCAGATAGCGGCTGTCTACACCAGCACCCCCAGCATCCTGAACGATGTCCGTGTCTGCCAGGAACTGAAAAAAAATTTCCCGGATATAAAAACGGTGCTGGTAGGCCCGCATGTGACCGTTTTGCCGGAGCCCTCCCTGCGTCTCTCTGAGGCAGTGTGGGGCGTGGTGCGGGGAGAGTTTGAATATACCATCCTGGAGATGGCCCGGGCTCTGGCGCAGGGAAGCGGTTATGGGAATATTCCTGGGTTAAGCTGGAGGGACGGCGGCAAAATCATACATAACCCCGACCGGCCCCTGCTGGAAGACCTGGATGCTCTGCCCTTTGTCGCTCCGGTTTATAAAGAATATCTGGACATAAACCGGTACTATCTTTCCTTTGCCCTTCATCCCTATGTGCCGATATATTCCAGCCGGGGGTGTCCGGCCCGATGTACCTTCTGCCTGTGGCCGCAGACGATAAGCGGTCACAAACCGCGCACCAGAACGCCGGAAAACGTGGTTGCGGAGCTGGAATACATCGCGCGGGAGATGCCGCAGGTGCAGGAAACTGTCTTCGATGATGACACCTTCACCGTAGATGCCAAAAGGGTAAAGAGGATATGCGACCTGATTATAGACAGGAAGTTGCCGATAACCTGGTCGGCGAACGCCAGGGCCAATGTAGACCGGGATACACTGAAAAGAATGAAACAGGCGGGCTGCCGGCTGTTGATGATTGGCTATGAGAGCGGCAACGATGAAATCCTGCGCGTCATCAAGAAAGGGGTCTCGCTGGCGCAGATGGAGGCCTTCACCCAAGACGCCAAGAGCGAGGGCATCATGCTGCACGGCGGGTTCATCCTCGGCCTCCCTGGCGAGACTAAAGAGACCGTAAAGAATACGGTCGCTTTTGCCAGGAGGCTGGGACTGGACAGCGGCCAGTTCTCGGTGGCCACACCGCTGCCGGGGACCGAATTCTATGACTGGTGCCGAGAGCAGGGTTATCTCGGCGAGGACACCTTTCTCAACACCGATAACCTTGAGGCTCTGCTGGACGAGACCGGCTACCAGAGCTGCATTCTGGAGTACCCGGGCCTCAGCGGCCGGGAGATAATCGAGGCCGTGGACCGGGCCACGGTTTCCTTTTACTGGCGACCTCGTTTTTTCCTTACTATGCTTAAGCATTCGCTGAAAGGGCGGCGGGAGATAAAGAGGTTATGGCTCGGCGGGCCCAGCTTTGTGAGATACTGCCTCCGCCGGTGGTGGCGGAGGGTGTTCCGGTCAGCAGCGAAGCAAGTCTGAAGGTAAGGGAAAGCTGGATTTGAAAATCGGCGTGATTTGTCCTGAAATCGGCGACCACGGCGGCAGCGGCTTTATCGGTGGTGGGGCGGTCAGCGCCCTGCGCCTCTCCGCAGGACTGGCGAAAAAAGGGCATGAGATAACCATTATTACCACCCCCCACCGCTATCCCGGGAAAGCCGCCGGGAGTCTGGACTGGGCTGAGGTCAGGTGCCTGCCCGTTGCCGGCGATTACCTGTCGCTGCGGTACGGGCTGTCCTTCATCTGGAAAGCTATGGCTGAGGTGAGGCAGCGGCGCGACCGTAAATTTGACATCATCCATGTCCACTCCGGCTATTCCAGTATGAGTACTCTCACCTGGGTGCTCAAAAAAATCACCGGCGTCCCCGCTGTCCACAGTCTTTACTGTCCGCTCAGGTCGAAGTCCCCGGGGAAAGCCAGAGCGGTGGACTTTTTACCCGCCTCTCTCCTTTCGGAACGTTGCCTGAAGCGAGTGGACAGGATTGTGGCCATCAGTCGTAACGTGGCCGATTCTCTAATCAAGGCGAAGATACCGTTGACTAAAATATCGGTCGTCCCGCCGGCAATTGACCTTGATATTTATAACCCGCAGGCAAAGAGCGACGTCAGGCAAAAGCTGGGCATAGCGTCTGGCCAGCCAGTTATATTGTTCGTCGGCAATTTGAACAAGAGAAAAGGCATTCATATTCTGCTTGAGTCGCTGGCCTCCGTGGTGAAAAAGACCCCCGAAGTGAGGCTGCTCATGGTGCTGAACATACCCATCGAGAAATATGAAAGTGAGGACTTGAGTGGTGCCAGGGATGAGATGGGTCTCATGCATAAGGTGAAAAACGATATAAAAGCTCTGGGGCTGGTAGAAAACGTTGTGCCGCTGGGCATTATGCCTGATTTGGCCGGGGTTATGGCCGCCAGTGACATGCTCGTCATTCCCATGCTTGAGACCACCGGCATTGCTGACTACCCGATTTCAACTCTGGAAGCGATGGCCTGCGGCAAGCCGGTGATTGCCACCAGGGTCAGCGGGCTGCCCGAGATTGTCCGTGACCGTAAAAACGGTTTGCTCATCGACCCGGATAATCCTCAGGCGCTGGCCGATGCCCTTCAGTATCTGCTTGAGCACACGCCAGAGGCACAGAAAATGGGGATGGAGGGCGCCAGGCTGATATCAAGGGATTTTTCCACCGAAGTGGTAGTTGATAAAATGGAGCAAGTATACCGGGAACTGATGAGTGTGAATAATGGTCGCTCGAGTTCGTAACGAAAGCATGAAGCTTTTAGGGAGCAGTAGCAAGGGTGATTGTAGCCATTGAAGGTCTTGACGGGAGCGGGAAGACCACGCAGGCCAGGATGCTGTTGGAAAGGCTTAACGCTGTGGGCCATCAGGCCAGATATATCAGACCGCTTTTTATCTTCATGAAGGAAGGCAGCGCCTCTGACCATATAAGCCCGAGACGGGCCAGGGTCGGGAGTTCAAATATCGGCAAAAGAGTGACGCTGGGCGTAGCCGGTTATCT
>VGOH01000166.1 GCA_016875955.1 Chloroflexota bacterium | reverse complement strand
GCTGGCTTTTGGCACTAACTGGCTGTGGCACTGGCTTGGCTGGCCTAAAATAGTCCGCGGTATCCTCAATATAGCAGGCGGCATCATCTTCACACTATTGCTGCTGAAAATGCAGCTATTCGGCCATCTCCCTCTGGCTGACGTGATGTGGCTGAAAGCTCTGGGGGAAGCATTTGCCAATATCTTTTATGGGCTGGACCCGGAGCTGGTGTTGCTGGTGGCCGGCGGCATACTCTGGTGGTTCGGGCAGAGGATGGCCTCCCTGCCAAAGGAATTTGCCACCACCCTGCGTGAATTTCAGCTCGGCTTGATTTTTTTGCTCATACTGCTGTTCATCGCTTACGGGACGGGGACTCAGGCCAGCCATACTATCCTGATTGTTACCGTCTTTTTTGCCACCGCTCTGCTCTCACTATCAACGGCCCACGCCCAGGAGAACACGCAGTCAGCGGCGCTGTATCGCGGCAACTGGCTGGGGATATTGCTGATGAGTATCAGCGGCATCGTTCTGCTGGGGCTGGCCATTGGCTCGGTCATCACGCCGGATTTGCTCCGCCTGGTAGTGTCAGGCCTGGCCTGGCTGTGGGGGCAGATTGTCAGGGGGATTATATTTATCATGAGCCTCTTGCCCCAGCCGGATGTTATTCCCGAAGAGGCGCTGCCCGGTGCGGGGGCAATGCCTGCGCAGGAGCCGGACTATTCCAAGCTCTTGGTAATTCCTGAAATCGTGCGCAAAGGTCTCCGCTTTGGCTGGAGCGTCCTCATGATTGGTATTTTGCTTGTCTTTTTATGGCGCATTGCGGAGCAGGTATTTGGCTGGTTGCGGGTCAGGTTTGGTCCCGCGGCAAACGCCGAGTATGAATCGCTGTCCGGCGCCTTCTGGGCGGATATTCAGTCGCTCTGCAAACGTATTCTCGGCTGGATATTGAAGATA
The DNA here is from genome assembly GCA_016875955.1 of Chloroflexota bacterium. Lineage (GTDB taxonomy): Bacteria > Chloroflexota > Dehalococcoidia > Dehalococcoidales > RBG-16-60-22 > E44-bin89. The sequence goes on along the minus strand of VGOH01000166.1, from coordinate 2,094 downwards.
CTGAAATGGCCAACCCTGCTCAGGTGGCAGAAGAGGGCCGAACCGAAGGAAATAACGTCAATACGCCAGCTTTACCAGCAGCTCCTGCATTGGGCGGCGAAAAGCGGCTTTCCCAAGCCAGGCTTTCAGACTGCCTACGAGTATCTTGACATTTTGCAGGCCAAAATGCCCGCGTACCGGGAGACCCTCCAGTATGTCACGAACAATTATGTCCGCGCCCGTTACGGACACGTCATGCCGTCCGTTGCGGAAATGGAACAATTGAAACAGAACTGGCATTATTTAAAAAGACAGCATCTGAAATAGTCCAGGAGGTTTCAGAAGATGGGAAGAAGTCTAGAGCCGGTGGACATCACCAGGATAAAAGAGGCGGCCGACAGGCTGGTGGCGAATATCAACAAAGTTATTGTAGGCAAAAGCGAGGTCATCAAGCTGGTGCTGGTGGCCCTGTTCTGTGAGGGGCACGTATTTATTGAAGATGTGCCGGGCATAGGCAAAACCATGCTCGCCAAAGCGACGGCAAAATCGCTGGACTGCAGTTTCAAGAGGGTCCAGTTCACTCCCGACCTGCTGCCGTCAGACGTCACCGGCATTTACTATTTCAACCAGAAGAATTCCGAGTTTGAATTTCGTCCCGGGCCGATTTTCGCCAATATAGTGCTGGCCGATGAAATCAACCGGGCAACGCCCCGCACCCAGTCCTGTCTGCTGGAAGGTATGCAGGAGCGCCAGGTCACGGTGGATGTGGAGACCAAGCTTCTGCCCCGCCCTTTTATGGTTATCGCCACTCAGAACCCGGTGGAGCTGGAAGGGACTTTCCCTCTGCCCGAGGCCCAGCTCGACCGCTTTTTGCTGCGGGTGCGACTCGGCTATCCTGACTCTGGTGAGGAAAATGCCATACTGACCCGTTTCCAGGAGGAAAATCCGCTTGATAGCCTGGAACCCGTGATTGAGGCTGCAGAGCTTATTGAGTTTCAGAAGCTGTGTCGGCGCATATATGTTGAGGAATCAGTGCGCCACTATATCATTGCCATAACACAGGGTACACGGGAACATAAAGGCATCAAGCTGGGTGCCAGCCCCCGCGCTTCGTTAAGTCTGTACCTGGCATCGCAGGCGCTGGCGGCAATCAATGGTCGAAATTACGTCATTCCCGATGACGTGAAGCGTCTGGCGGTCCCGGTACTTGCCCACCGCACCATCGTCAAGGTGGAGACAGGCATACGAGGGCATTCTGCGGAAACCATAATCAAGGAAATGCTTGATAAGATACCGGTTCCGGTAGAAGAGACAACTTGAATCAACCATAGGCACGCTTCAATTTGGCACAACTAGCCAGATTGTGCCGTCTGGCTGATTTTGCCTCTCAATGGCGGCTCACGGATTGGGGGAGCCATCTTTGCTTGACACACGGAAGCGGACATGATATATTTCAGTGCCTTTTAAAAAGGCCAATTAAAGGAGGAATTACCATGGCGAAGATAGCGCTCTTTCGCACGGGACGGCGCGTGTGCTACGGGGCGGTAGAAGGCAACCAGGTCGTGGAAATTAAAGGGAATATTTTTGGCAAGTTCAGTCTGACCTCCCAGCGTCACAAGCTGAGCGAGGTGAAACTGTTAGCTCCTACCAGCCCCAGAACATGTATCGGGGGGCCCGGGCTTAACTATCGCAGTCATATAGAGTTTGCCAGCAGGATAACGGGGCGGCCGGTCGCGCCCACTGCCTTGCCCACGCCCTGGCGCAAGGGGGAGAACTGTATCATTGGGCCGGAGGAGCCCATCGTTATCCCCAAGGACTCCAGCGGCGATGTCCACTTTGAGGGTGAGCTGGTGGTGGTTATCGGGAAGCAATGCCGGCACGCCACTGAGGCCAACGCTATGGAATTCGTCTTTGGTTATACCTGCGGCAACGATGTGAGTGAGCGCACGTGGCAGAATAAAGACTCCAACTTTTGGCGCGCCAAGGGTTGTGATACCTTTGGCCCGGTGGGACCGTGGATCGCTACTGATATAAACCCCAACAACTTGAAATTAGAGGTGCGCTTGAATGGCAGAGTGATGCAGAAGGCCAGCACGTCCGAGCTCATTCATGGCA
>VGOH01000165.1 GCA_016875955.1 Chloroflexota bacterium | reverse complement strand
ATCAATGCCCGCTTCCCTGGCGATGGCCTCGGCGGTGCGGCGGTTGTCACCGGTGAGCATGACCACCTCAATACCCAGGTGGTGCAGGGCGGCAACAGCCTCCCGGGCACCGGGTTTGAGCATATCGGCCAGCGCCATCATGCCGATTACCTCGCGCTCTATGCCCAGAAACATGACCGTCTTGCCCGCTTCCCAGAGCTGGCTGGCCTCTTTATCAAGTCCATTTAAATTAAGCTTCCTGGCCTTCATCAGTGCCAGATTGCCCAAAGTGAGTCTTTTATCGCCGACCGAAGCTTCCACACCCTTGCCGGGAATGGCCTTAAAACCGGTGACTGGTTGCAGCTTTATTTTCCCGCTTAAGGCCGCCTGAACGATGGCCTCGGCAAGTGGGTGCTCTGACTTGCGCTCGGCTGAGGCGGCAAGCTGCAATATGTCTTTTTCGGGGAAAGAGCGGGCAGCAATGATATCGGTGACCATCGGTTTGCCCTGCGTCAGCGTGCCGGTCTTGTCCAGCAGGACGGTATTTATCCTGTGTGCCCTCTCCAGGGCTTCGGCGCTGCGGATAAGGATGCCGTTCTCCGCCCCCTTGCCGGTGCCGACCATTATGGCCGTTGGCGTGGCCAGCCCTAGGGCACAGGGGCAGGCGATAATCAGCACGGCAATGAAGTTGAGCAGGGCGAAGGTGAAGGCCGGGGCCGGCCCCACAAAATACCAGATGAGAAATGTCACCAGGGCAATGCCAATCACGGCGGGCACGAAGTAGCTGGCAATGATATCGGCCAGGCGCTGTATCGGCGCTTTGCTGCCCTGCGCTTCCTCAACCATGCGGATAATCTGCGCCAGCACGGTGTCCTTGCCCACCTTGGTGGCTTTAAACTGGAAGCTGCCAGTTTTGTTGATGGTCGCCCCGATAACCTCGTTGCCTTTTTTCTTCTCCACCGGGATGCTCTCGCCGGTAATCATGGACTCGTCAACGCTGGAATAACCCTGCTGCACCACGCCGTCCACCGGTATCCGTTCCCCGGGCCTGACCGTTATCAGGTCGCCAACCTGGACTTCCTCAACCGGTATCTCCTTTTCCTCGCCATTGCGAATAACCAAAGCCGTCCGCGGCTGAAGCCCGATGAGTTTCTTTATCGCCTCGGATGTCTGCCCTTTAGCTCTGGCCTCCAGGAAACGGCCGAGCAGAATCAGGGCGATAATCATCGCCGAGGTGTCAAAGTAAAGGTGCGGCTCCAGCCCGCCGGCAGCGAAAAAAGCGGGAAAGAGCACCGCCAGGACGCTGTAAAGGTAAGCCGCCGACGTGCCAACGGCGATGAGGGTATTCATGTCCGCGGTGCGGTGCTTCAGTGCCCCCCACATCCCGCGGTAAAAACGCCCGCCCGCCCAGAACTGCACCGGTGTGGCCAGTGCCCAGAGCAGGTAAAGTCTGCCGGGGAAAGCCGGGCCAAACCCCATTCCCAGAACCAATAGGCCGATAACGGCGGCGAAAAGAAATCGGTTGCGCAACGATTTGATTTCTCGCCGTGCTGCCATAGCCACATCGGCCAGCGTTTCCGTTTCCTCGCCCAGTTCATAGCCGGCATCGGCCACTGCCCGCTTCAGGTCTGATACCTGGACTCCCTCCAGGTACTCCACGGTGGCTTTCTCGGAAGCTAGATTGACGCTGGCGGAGACGACGCCGGGCACGCTGGACAGCGCCTGTTCCACACGCGCCACGCAGGAGGCACAGGTCATGCCGCGCACTGGAAAAACTGATTTACGGGTCGCGGCATTGTAGCCGATGTCAGTTATGGTTTCCTTGAGCTTGCCCAGGGTCACCCGCCCCGGGTCATATTCTATGGCTGCCTGCTCGGAAGCAAAATTTACCTCTGCCTTTGCCACACCGGCAGTCTTGGCGAGGCCTTTTTGAATGGTCGCCGCGCAGGTGGTGCAGGTCATGCCGGTAACGTGAATCCGTACCTTTTCTTTTTTACGGCCTGTTTTCTGAGCCATCTTCTACCTTCGCCACCCTTTCTTCAAATTCATATTATCATAACCTATCTATGGCCAACCAGTATGTGACATATGTCATATGCAGATGTGAGTTCGTTTCTTACAATAGTATGAAAAAGGAGGTAAAAATGGTGCGTATTCTGTCCTTGGTCGTAATACTAATGGGAGTGGTGGCAGTAATAATGGGTGCGGTGTTCATCGGGCTGGGCACAACGAGAGACCTGCAACTCAAAGCAGCCATGCGCAATGAGCATGTAACGCTGGGCATAGAATCGGAACTGGGCAATCAGGTTATCGATTCCCTGCCGGAAGCAATGAAAGCCGGTGATACCATACGAGAGCACCGTCACAGCATTGCTCCCACTTATCAAGACCTTCTGGGCGAAGGGCGTTTTGACCCCACCAATCCACAGCACCTGCTTTACGCTCAGGCAATGAACCTGGAGAACTATCTGTACCTGGCAGTGGTCGCCTTCGGTCTAACTCAGGCGGTTATGGGCAGCGGTGTCTTCATGGTCATCACCGGGATTGCTCTGGGCAGCGCTGGTTTGGTTTTTTTAAAACTGCAGAAAACCCGTTGATATCCCACAGCGAGCCTAGTCCTGCAGTGAGCTATATGTTATACTTATTTTGCTCACGGATAGGTAGGTTTGTGCCTGTTACGACAAGGAGGGCTACTCATGGAGGATGACCTGGCGATTATCGAAAGAGTTATCGCCGAGCATAAAACAATCAGGCAGCATTTTCAGAGGCTGGAAAAGGTGGCCAATGATGCGGAGGCAATGGTCGGCCTTGAGGAGGCCAAGGAAGCCTTCATGCCAGGTCGGTTAGGGCAGAAAAAAGGCCTGCTTTCGCTGGGAAATACCCTGAATACGATTGAAGGGGGACTGCAGCGCCACTTTCATTTTGAGGAAATATCACTGCCAGAGGTGGTTGACCATTGTGGTGATGAAGAAGACAGGGCCTCCCTGCGCTCCATACTCCTTGAGCATGCCGACCTGAGGAATCGGGTGGCCCGTTCTAAAAAACATGTTGCCGAGCTGACCAATGCTGACATGGCGCGCCATCGCTGGGA
>VGOH01000164.1 GCA_016875955.1 Chloroflexota bacterium | reverse complement strand
TCTCATAATCGGAGCCAACAAATACGGAAATGCCGACCGCAGCAGCATTGAGGCGCATCGCCTCTTCCATAGAGGTCGTTATTCCCTCGTTGGCTAGGTCTTTGCCCACCATGCTGGTGCCCCCGGACACGCGCAGAATAACCGGCTTGCTGTTATCAGGGCTAATACAGGAACGTAAAACTCCCCTGGTAACGAAAAGAGCATCAGCGTAGGGTAAAAGCGGTTTGATAGTCTCTCCGGGCTTTTCCAGTTTGCGCGTCGGGCCCTGAAAGTAGCCGTGGTCAATGGGTAAAAAAAGCGCGTGCCCGTCCGGCTTTATCAGCTGCGCCAGACGGTTTGCCATTCCCCACTCCATATCATGCCCTCCTTCCTGATGATTCAACTTCTCTAATTTATTGAACGGCCAATTATTTGTCAACCGCCAACCTTTTATTGGCATCTGGTGGTTATGGGCTTACCTCACCCCTGTCCCCTCTCCAGCCAGAATCGCCGGTAAAAGACCACAGGCATAAATGGCTGGAGAGGGGAGTTTAAAGGAGAGGGGGCGGAGCCCCCTCTCCAAAACCTCTCCTCCTCTCAAACATTATTAAAATGGGCATAAAAGACAAACCTGTTTGAGAGGGGGATAAAGGGGGTGAGTAAAAGAACAACCAGGTGCAACTGGTGCCCTTGAAAAGACTTATGGCAAAATTCTAGTAAATATTTCTGCAATATTAATGCAAATGAATTGCATTAGCATTTAAGAGGAAATATAATAGAAGCATGAATGTGAGCCGACAGGAGCTGAGCGGTGCTGGCAGAAGGTTTACCCGTCAGCGAGACTTGATTATGGGTATAATCCGCCAGGGGCATGGTCATCTTGACGCCGGTGAGATTTACCGGCGCGCCCGGGAGAAAGAGCCCCGCCTGAGCCTATCCACGGTCTATCGCACCCTGCGGATGATGAAAGAGCTGAATCTGGTAGATGAGCTTCATTTCGGCGAGGACCACCATCACTACGAGGAGAAGCCCCCCAGAGAGCACTATCATCTGGTCTGCTTCAATTGCGGTCGGGTCATTGAATTCAGCTATCCGCTGGCCCGATTGTTAAAAAAGGAAGTGCCGGAGGCCAAGGACTTCTATATCAGCGAGACGGAGATGCGCATTGCTGGCTACTGCGCGAAATGTCGGCAGGCTCGGCGCTAGCGTTGTTCTGTCGGAAAGGTGATATATGACGGAAAAGAAGCTGGTTTATTTAAGCGGGATGCATGCTAACCAGAGCGGTCGGGTAGTGAGAATTGAAGGCGGGGCTGGCTTGGTGAGCAGGCTCAGTGCCATGGGGATAAGGCCGGGCCGAAAAATTACCAAGTTGAGCTCAATGTTGCTGCGGGGGCCGGTATTCACGCAGGCAGGCAGTACCCGTCTGGCCATCGGTTTCGGCATGGCCAGCAAGATTCTCGTTGAGCTTGATGAGTCATAGGGGGGAGAATGGCGTGCCATGGTGCCAGAAGCCGCATTAGAAAACGCGGCGGCAGAAAGAGCGGTCTGAAGAAAATCCTACTCATGGGCAACCCCAACGTCGGCAAGAGCGTGGTCTTCTCGCGACTGACCGGCGTGAAGGTCATCGCCTCCAATTATCCCGGCACCACAGTTGGTTATACGCAGGGATTTATGAAGGTCGGGGATAAGATGGTGGAGGTGGTAGATGTGCCCGGGACCTACAGTCTGGAGCCAACCTGCGAGGCGGAAGAAATCGCCCTGGAAATGCTCGCCGCCGGTGATGCGGTCATCAATGTGGTTGATGCCACCAACTTGGAGAGAAACCTCAACCTGACGCTGCAGCTTCTGGAAAAGGGAATTCCGATGGTGGTGGCCATGAACATGTGGGACGACGTTGGCCACCGCGGTATCAATATCGATTTAAAGCGACTTGAAGGATTGCTGGGTGTCCCGGTAATCCCGACGGTAGCCATTACCGGGCAGGGAATGAAGGAACTGGTGGAGAGCCTTCCCCTGGCCAGTGTAGCCAAATTGCCTCCCAGCAGCCACGATGAGCGGTGGGCCGCCATCGGCAGCATTGTGGAGCAGGTGCAGCAGGTCACCCACCGCCACCATACCTGGCTGGAACGCCTGGAGGATGCCAGCGTCAGGCCACTTACCGGCATAATCATCGCGGCGGTCATTCTGGTGGGGACATTTCTCGGTATCCGCTTCGTTGGGGAGAGCCTGATAACGTACGTCCTGGACCCCATCTTTGAGTATCTCTGGACGCCGGTGGTGCTGTGGCTGAGCCATCTGCTGGGCGGCGCCGGCATCATCCATAGCGTGCTGCTGGGGCACATCGTGGCGGGCGAGGTCAGCTATGTTGAGTCATTTGGTCTGCTGACCACCGGGCTTTATGTGCCATTGGCCATGGTGTTGCCGTACATCGTCGCTTTCTATCTCGTCCTCGGCCTGCTTGAGGACGTCGGCTACCTGCCGCGCCTGGCGGTTCTCATGGATACCGTCATGCACCACCTGGGCCTTCACGGCTATGCCATTATCCCCACGCTGCTGGGGCTGGGCTGCAACGTGCCCGCAATCCTGGCAACGAGGATACTGGAGAGCAAAAGGGAGAGGTTCATTGCCGCCACGCTGATTTCAATTGCCGTGCCCTGTGCCGCCCTGCAGGCAATGATATTCGGCCTGGTGGGGGCGCGCGGAATTCAATACGTCGCTATTGTCTACGGGACTCTGTTTGCAGTCTGGGTGGTGCTCGGCTTTACTCTCAATCATGTCGTGAAAGGGTTCAGCCCCGAACTCTTAATTGAGATACCGCCCTATCGCATACCGCCGTGGCGGACCGTGCTGCAGAAACTCTGGCTCAGGGTTTATGGTTTCCTGCGTGAGGCAATCCCGATTATACTGGGCGCCATACTGGTGATTAATATACTGCATACGCTGGGCGTCTTTAACGCCATCGCCAATCTGGCGGCACCCGTCGTCACCGGCTGGCTGGGGCTGCCCAAGGAAGCGGTGGTGGCGCTGGTGATAGGTTTCCTGCGCAAGGATGTGGCCGTGGGCATGCTGGCCCCGCTGGCACTGACCTCAGCG
>VGOH01000163.1 GCA_016875955.1 Chloroflexota bacterium | reverse complement strand
AATAGTTAATTACGCTGATATGCCGAGATTCAATGTTCTAATCCAATACCTGTGCAATCATATTTCCCTGAACTGACCGGCAGCGGGTTTATTGTGTAAACGGGCAAAATCGGGGCAGGTCAGTTCCTTTTTCATTACTATGGGTTATTTCAACCGTGAATTTTATTACGGTTATTCTTGACACAGCTAGGCGTAATGCTTTATTGTTATTTTTATATATGTGACTGCTAAAACACGGAGGTGAGGCTGATAAAAAATATTATATATGTTAATATGTTCAATCTAGTTTTCAGAAAACAAAAGGAGATGAAAATATGCCGAAAATAAAAATGATTCTGCCAATCATAATATCAATAGTTATGGTTCTGGCCCTGATAGTCGGCGGATGTGCTCCTGAGGCTAAGGCAGTCACACCGCTGAAAATAGGCCAGCTGAACAGCTTCACCGGTGACCTCTCTGATTTTGGTGCTGCACACCGCAATGCCGGACAATTAGCCGCCGACCATATTAACCTGGCCGGCGGTGTACAGGGCATGCCCATTACTATTGTTGCCAGAGATGACGCTACCAATCCAGTACAGGGAGTCGATTCGGCGAGGGCGCTGGTTGAGATAGATAGAGTTGCGGCCATTGTCGGCGCGCTTTCCAGTGGCGTGACCATAGCCGTGGCTCAATCAGAGACCGGCCCGAGTCAAATATTGCAGATTTCGGCCGCCTCCACTTCACCGGCCATCACCGTACTGGCAGACGGCGACTTTCTCTTCCGCACTACCGTATCAGATGCTGTGCAAGGCGTCATCATGGGGCGCCTGGCCAAAGAGCTGGGATACAACACCGCCTCGGCGCTTTACGTCAATAACGCTTACGGTCAGGGACTCGCTGAAGCGTTCAAGGCATCATTTGAGGCTGCGGGTGGCAAGATTCTGGAACTGGTGCCACATGAGATGGTGCAACCCACCTATGCCTCGGAACTGAGCAAAGCCACCGCGGGTAAACCCGATGTCCTGGCCGCCATCAGCTATCCAGAAAGCGCCCAAATCTATCTGCGTGAAGCGATTGAAGGTGGTTATATCGACACTTTCATACTCTGCGATGGCACCAAATCCCCGGATATGAACGAGGCCGTGGGTGTGGATAAACTGGAGGGTACTTATGGTACGGCCGCTGGCTCGCCCATGACCGATGCCCGCCGCGTCTTTGAGGCTGACTACGAATCAGCCTTCGCTCTGGTGCCCCCGCTGCCTTATATGGACACCACCTACGATGCCGTGGTGCTGATTGCGCTGGCCGCAGAAAAAGCTGGCACCACCACCAACAGCGCGGCCATCCGCGACGCGCTTCGTGATGTGGCTAACCCGCCAGGCGAGGTGGTGGGCCCCGGTGTTGATGGCATTAAAAAAGCCATGGAGCTAATCAGAGCTGGTAAGGACATCAACTACGAGGGCGCTGGTGGCTCACAGGACTTTGACGAGAACGGGGACGTAATCTCCACCATTGAAATCTGGAAGATAACGGGCGGGGAAATCGTTTCCACCGGGCGGTATGAACTGCCGTAGCTTCGCTTAGACAGCTGTCATCAGTCCAGGGGGTGTCTTTCCTGATTAAGTCTCCGGAGAGGCATCCCCTGGTGGCGTCTCTGAGAGTCGCGATACCACCCGCTCCTCACCCAGTATGCCTCCTGGCCTCAACAGGATAACGGCTAAAATTAGCAGGCCAATCATGACATAGCGAAAGTTGGGGTCGGAGAGAAAGCCAGGCAGGAATTGCGTTCCTGTCCAGATAGCCCAGACGACGAAAGCCCCGAGTATGGCCCCCTTGTTGTTGCCGCTGCCTCCGACCATTAACATGGCCCAGATGATGAAAGTGGCCAGCAGCGGGTCAAAGGTAACCGGGTCAACAAACCTCACGTTATGGGCATACAGGGCGCCGCCAATGCCCATGATGGCCGCCCCGAAGATAAATGACTGCAGTTTGAAATTAAAGACGTTCTTGCCGCTGGCTTCGGTGGTCACCTCATCCTCTCTTATCGCCTTCAGTACCCTGCCCCAGGGCGATTTAATGGTCCTGTTGACGGCAATATAAAGAACAATCAGTGTGACCAGAACCACCCCCAGGAACAGGTAGTCGTAATACTGGGGAGAGACAAGCTCGCCCAGGAACTTGGGGATGCGATATAACCCCTTGGAGCCATTGGCCAGCCATTTTTCGTTTAAGAATATAATGCGGACGCTCTCGGCAATGCCCAGGGTGGCTATGGCCAGATAATCTTCCCTGAGCCGCAAAGTAAGGAAGCCGATGAATAGAGCAACGATGCCGCATATCAGCGCCGCCGCCATTAAGGCGACGAAAAACCAGAGGTCTATGCCGAGGTTCCAGGCACCCAGGCGCGCGGGCAAGTCGCCGCCAAAGATGTAATCTTCAAACATCAGCGGGTCGGGTGACGCCGTTGTCAGCAGTGCCGCAGTATAGGCGCCGAGGGCAAAGAAACCGGCAATGCCGATATTGAATAAGCCGGTATACCCCCAGTGCACATTGAGCCCCAGGCTGAAAATGGCGTAGATAACCGCCATGATGGCGAACCCGGTGATGTAACCTATTATGCCGGATAATTCCATCAGTCTCTCACCCCGAAGATTCCCTTGGGACGAATCAGGAGAGCCACTATCATGATGATGAACGCTATCATGACCTTGTAAGCGGGATTAAGCCACTGCGTTGAGACTTCGGCGGCAACTCCGATGACCAGGGCCCCGGCCAGCGCTCCGTAAAGGTTACCAATGCCCCCCAGTATTACCGCCGCAAATAGCATGATGAGAAAGCGCCAGCCCATGATGGGGATTAGCTGGGCTTGAAATATGGCCAGGAGGACTCCTGCGGTAGCCGCCAAGCCGGCGCTCAATGCCCACGTCCACCGGATAATATTTTCCGTGTTTATGCCGCTGACCCGGGCCAGGTCCACGTTATCTGACGTGGCCCTCATTGCTTTACCGATTTTGGTACGTGTCAGGAACAGGTAGAGGACGACCACCAGAAGGATGGCCGTTACCCCGATAAAGAGGTTATCGGGCGGAATGCGC
>VGOH01000162.1 GCA_016875955.1 Chloroflexota bacterium | reverse complement strand
CGATTTCCTCAATAATCTGGTGCGAGCCGCCCATGAATGGCCATAGCATTCCCGAGTTGCAGAGCACGATTTTAACATTCAGCTTGTCAAAGGCCACATTCTGCCGTATCTGGTTGTACGCCCGGCCCACGGCGAAGATGCTGTGGCAGTGCGTGAACGGCAGATAGCCGCCTCCGGCCAGACCGGCGGCGGTGGTGATAAGGTTCGCCTCGGCGATGCCCACATCGTAAATACGGTCGGGGTGCTCCTTCTGCAAAAGCTCGCCGGCGGCGCCGCGGGGGAAATCGCCGTACAGCAGCACAATCTGGCTGTTTTCCCTGGCCATGGCCACCATTTCTTCATGGTAGGCCTGGTACATGGCCTTCATTTCGCCGAGTGGTTCCAGTACATACTTACGTTTCATCTTTCACTCCCTTGCCGCCTTATTGCCACTGGCGCGAGGTCGCCTATTTGAGCGCCTTCATCGCCTCGGCGTACATTTCGTCGGAAATCTTGCAGAAGTGCAGGTTCTTGTGCTCAAAGGCAGGCACGCCCTTGCACTTGACGGTGTGGGCGATGATGATATGCGGCTTGCCTTTCACTTTGTCCGCTTTTTCCAGCGCGGTGAGGATGGCTTCAAAGTCGTGGCCGTCAATCTCAACGGTGTCCCAGCCGAAGGCCCGCCACTTGTCCATCCAGGGCATCATATTCATTCTTTCCTCAATCGTGCCGCTGGACTGGAACTTGTTATGGTCAAGGATAGCCACCAGGTTGTCCACCTTGTAGTGGACCGCCGCCATGACCGCCTCCCATATCTGCCCTTCGTTGCTCTCTCCGTCCCCGACGATGCAGAAAACGCGGTAGCGGGGGACGGGTCGGCCGGACGAATCTCTTGGGGCGTCAATGCGGGCCGCCAGCGCCTCCCCCAAGGCAAAGGACAGGCCCTGGCCCAGCGAGCCGCCGGAATACTCAACGCCGGGCACAATCCGCTCCGTGTGGGCCTGAAGGGTGCCTCCCATCTGACCGTAGGACTGGTAAAGCTCTTTGGAGAAGTAGCCCGCCTCGCCGAGGGCGCCATAGACCGTCTCGCAGCAGTGGGCTTTGGAAACGATGAGTCTATCCCTGTCCGCCAGTTCCGGGTTTTTCGGGTCGTGCTTCATATGATGGAACATCAGCGCGGCGATGATATCCGCCTGAGAAAACGAGCCGCCAATCCAGCCCAGCTCGCCGGCCCTAATCATCTCCACCGCGTCCCGGCGGATAATCCTGGCTTTTTCGATCAATTTCTGAATCAGCTTTTTATCATGGGGCATAGTCTGGATACCTCCTGTAACGTGTAGATATATTACCGGTGATTACAGTATCTCGTTTATGGTCTTGATAAGTTTTGCCTCGCTGGGAATCCAGTAGTCTTCCAGGATAATCCCGTACGGCACTGGCGTGTCCGGGGCGTTGACTCGTTTTATGGGGGCATCAAGGTAGTCAAACCCTTCGTCGGCAACGATGGCCGCTACCTCCCCGGCAAAGCTGCCCGTCTGACACTCCTCGGTGAAGACGACCAGGCGTCCCGTCTTTTTTACCGAGTTCAGCACCGTCTCTTTATCAAAGGGCACGATGGTGCGCGGGTCAATCACTTCCAGGCTGATGCCTTTTTCCTTATGCAGCCTTTCCGCGGCATTCAGTGCCCTTGTTACCATGGCGGCGGTGGCGACCACGGTGACATCGGTTCCCTCTCGCTTGATATCCGCCTGGCCTAAGGGGATAAGGTATTCCTCTTCTGGCACCTGGCTCTTTGGCCCGGCCCACATTAATAATTTATGTTCGAAGAAAATCACCGGATTGTCATCCCGGATGGCAGTCTTGAGCAGGCCTTTGGCATCGTAGGCGTTGGAAGGAAGGACAATCTTCAGCCCGGGGATATGCATCATCATGCCCTCAATGCTCTGGGAATGCTGGGCAGCGGAGCGCCGGCCAGCGCCGCAGAGGGCGTCCATGGTCAGGGGCATTTTAATCTTGCCCCCGAACATGTACTTCATCTTGGTCATCTGGTTCATGATTTCATCCCAGGCCACTCCCAGGAAGTCGGCGAACCTCATGCGAGCAATCGGCCTCAGGCCGGTAATGGCGGCACCGATGGCGGCGCCAAGGATGGCGGCCTCGGAAAGAGGGGTGTCCCTGACCCGGTCTGTGCCGTATTTCAGGTACAGGCCGCCGATTTCGCCCATCAGGCCGCCCATTTTGCCCACGTCCTCACCGATGATGAAGGTGGTGGGGTCTCTGGCCATCTCTTCGTCCAGGGCTTCACCAATCGCCTGTCTGAAATTAATCTCTCTCATGCCGGTCTCCTACGTATAAACATTCTCCAGCGTCTCTTCCGGTTTCGGGAAGGGGCTCTCCAGGGCAAATTTTATGGCCTTATCCATCTCGGCCAGGGCTTCTTTATCAATCTCTTCCGCCTGCTTTTTGGTCAGCACCTTCATCTCCAGCAATTTTTCCCGGTAGAGGTCAATGGGGTCTCTCTTCTTCCACCGGTCAATCTCCTCCTGGGGGCGGTAAGTTCCGGAATCGCCCTCAAAGTGACCGCGGAAACGGTATGTCTTGGCCTCAATAAGGGTCGGCCCCTGTCCCTTTCTGGCCCTGGCGACGGCCTCGCCGGCGGCCTCATAGACGGCCAGGACGTCCATGCCGTCAACCACGACCCCGGGAATCCCGTAGCCAGCGGCCCTATCGGCGATGTTGGGAATATTCAGCGAGGTGCTGGTGGGCACGGAAACCGCCCAGAGGTTGTTCTCGCAGATGTAGACCACCGGCAACGACCAGACCGAGGCCAGGTTTATGGCTTCGTGGAAGCGGCCGATGTTGGAGGCGCCGTCGCCGAAGAAGGAAAGGGTGACCTGGTCAGTGCCTCTCATTTTGGCGGATAGCCCGGCACCGGTGGCAATGGGAATGCCGGAGCCAACGATGCCCGCCGCCCCCAGCATACCGATGTCCAGGTTGGCGATGTGCATGGAGCCCCCCTTGCCCAGGCAGTAGCCGGTCTTTTTGGCGAAGAGCTCCGCCATCATTTTATCGGTCTCGCCGCCCTTGGCGATAAGGTGGCC
>VGOH01000161.1 GCA_016875955.1 Chloroflexota bacterium | reverse complement strand
TTGGACCCCATGCCATCTAGGTCTTCGGTTGTCGGTAATTTGACAAACGTAACATTCTCTGATTTTGCTATGAGTGCCGTAGCTACTTGGACACGGCACTATGATTGGGATGGTGATAGTAAGGCGGATGCGGGGATCTATCGGGATGGTTGGTGGTTCATCAAGCGCTCCAGCGATGGAGGGATGACCGCCTTCCCGCATGGGGGATTGACGCAGGACAAGCCGCTGGTGGGAGACTTTGACGGTGATGGTAAGGCGGATGCGGGCCTATATCGGGATGGCTGGTGGTTCATCAAGCGTTCCAGCGATGGGGGGATGACCGCCTTCCCGCATGGGGGCTTGCCCCAGGACAAGCCGCTGGTGGGGGACTTTGATGGGGATGGGAAGGCGGATGCGGGATTGTATCGGGATGGTTATTGGTTCATCAAGCGCTCGAGCGACGGAGAGATGACGGTGATCGTGCATGGAGGCCTGGCCCAGGATATCCCGCTTGTCGGTGACTTTGACGGGGATGGGAAGGCGGATGCGGGGCTGTATCGGGATGGGTGGTGGTTCATCAAGCGTTCTAGTGATGGAGGGATGACTGCCTTCCCGCATGGAGGCTTGATCCAGGATATTCCATTGGTGGGAGACTTTGACGGGGATGGGAAGGCGGATGCGGGGATCTATCGGGATGGGTGGTGGTTCATCAAGCGTTCCAGCGATGGAGGGATGATCGCCTTCCCGCATGGGGGCTTGACGCAGGACAGGCCACTGGTGGGCGACTTTGACGGTGATGGTAAGGCGGATGCGGGCCTATATCGGGATGGGTGGTGGTTCATCAATCGTTCCAGCGATGGAGGGATGACCGCCTTCCCGCATGGGGGATTGTCCCAAGACATTCCAGTCTGAAAGGGAGTTGGCCTGCGCTGGGGTGAACTTTGCTACCCGGCGCAAGGCTCTTGTTGCCCTGGCGGAAAGTAGCGCTATCGCCTCCCAGGTGTGGGATACCGTGGTGTGCTTCGCCGTCCTTGCCGGGGAGGCCGAACGACCTGTTGCGTCCGAGAGACGATGAACGTAGCCATCACTGGGGAAGTGGGGTTTACGGTGGGGGTTGTTTGGGGCGCTTCTAGTTGAGTGTTGGGGGAAAAGGAGGGAACCATGTTTCAAAAAGCATCTGTCAGACTGGCTCAGGCGAGGGAATTCAGATTGAGAACGATTGCCCTCTGTGCTATGGGGGCCATTATGCTCGTGGCTGTGGGATCACCTCCTCTCCTGGCTAATCCGGGTACGGTAACCATGCGCGTGGACCCAGCGACACGAACTGCACCGGTTAATGCGACGTTCGCGGTGAGCATTGTCGCTGACGTAGGCACAGAGATGAACCCGAACGGCCTGGGTGCCTACGAGTTCGATCTGGTGTACGATCCGAACTATCTGGAAGTGATTTCCGTAAACGATGCAGGGAAGCTGGATGACACGGGGCGAACGGTGAACGCGTTAGGGCCAAACATCAACAATCCGGCCGGCCGGACAGCATTTGGTGCGTACAGCTACTATGCGGGCACGCCCCAACCTGCTGGTCCCAGCGGCACCGTAGTGCTGGCCACAGTGACGCTGCGGGCCAAGAAGGTTGGCGTGACGACGCTGAATCTGCAGAACGCGCTGCTGACAGACACGCAGGCCAATGCGTGGCCGGATGGTGCAGGGCGTAACCTGAACGTTCAGGGGGGGACGGTGGTAGTGGCCGCTATTTCTGCCGACTTTGATGGGGATGGTAAGGCAGATGCGGCGTTGTATCGTGATGGTTACTGGTTCATCAAGCGCTCCAGCGACGGGGGGATGACAGTGATCGTGCATGGGGGCCTGCCCCAGGACAAGCCGTTTGTCGGTGACTTTGATGGGGATGGGAAGGCGGATGCGGGGTTGTATCGGGATGGTTACTGGTTCATCAAGCGTTCCAGCGATGGAGGGATGACAGCCTTCCCTCATGGGGGTTTGCCCCAGGACAAGCCGCTGGTAGGTGACTTTGATGGGGATGGGAAGGCGGATGCGGGGTTGTATCGGGATGGTTATTGGTTCATCAATCGCTCCAGCGATGGGGGAATGACGGTGATCATGCATGGGGGCCTGGCCCAGGACAAGCCGCTGGTTGGTGACTTTGATGGCGATGGGAAGGCGGATGCGGGGTTGTATCGAGATGGTTATTGGTTCATCAAGCGCTCCGGCGACGGGGGGATGACAGCCTTTCCTCATGGCGGCTTGACTCAGGACAAACCGCTGGTAGGAGACTTTGATGCGGATGGGAAGGCGGATGCAGGGTTGTATCGGGATGGTTATTGGTTCATTAAGCGCTCCAGCGATGGGGGGATGACGGTGATCGTGCATGGGGGCCTGGCCCAGGATATCCCGTTTGTCGGTGACTTTGATGGTGATGGGAAGGTAGATGCGGGGTTGTATCGGGATGGTTATTGGTTCATTAAGCGCTCCAGTGATGGAGGTATGACGGCGTTTCCTCATGGTGGGTTGCCCCAGGATATTGCGCTGAACCAGGGCTTTCGCACGAATGTTTGGAAGTAGAGTAACTCTGACCTTGCTTACCGTGCCTTCAGGTGCAGGCCAGACGAGGCTTGTTGGTAGATGTGAGCTGCTGCGGTTGGATACCAATTCGGCTCACCACTGAGCCCCCAAGTAGCCTAGGAGGTGCTACAATGAGTGCGAACAAGAAGGGGATTGGTCCCTACTCGGCCGCCGCACGCAGCCACCAAAGCGGGCTCACTACTGAGCCACCAAGTAGCTTAGGAGGTGCTACAATGAGTGCCAACAAGAATGGCATTGGTTCCCAACAGGCCGCCGCAGGCGGCCGCCAGAGCGGGGGAGTGCGTCGTGCCCTCCACCCGCTGATGACTTTCCTGACCCTGTGCAGTCTCCTAGTCACGCTGTTTATTCTACCCTCCCCAATAGTGCCTGCGACTGCTGTCCATGGCTCAGACCCCCCGCGCGTCTCGCCCACGCCAACTTTGGCACCCGCTCAGCCGAGCATAATGTACGAGGAAACACAGGTTTATTTGGATAAGAAGTATGGGTTCTTAACGCGCTATCCAAGGGTAGGTTGGCAACAGACAATAGCTTTGGAGAATCTGGCAGCAATGCCAG
>VGOH01000160.1 GCA_016875955.1 Chloroflexota bacterium | reverse complement strand
TGAGCTGGTGGGGGCTGCTCAGGGCGATGAGCCGGCCCTGGTACATCAGTCCCAGACGGTGGCAGTGCTCGGCTTCATCCATATAATGGGTGGTAATGAATATGGTGGTGCCCCGGGCGGCCAGTTCCTGAATCAGTTCCCAGAAAGCGCGCCGGGAGAGCGGGTCAACCCTGGCCGTCGGCTCATCCAGGAAAACCACTTCCGGGCGGTGAATGATGGTGCACCCCAGGGCCAGTCTCTGTTTCCAGCCGCCAGCCAGGGCACGAGTCAGGGTTTTCTCCTTGCCGCGCAGGCCGGCCATGTCCAGCACCCACTGCTTCCTTTCCCTGAGCGCTGAAGCGGACAGGGAATAGAGGTTGCCGTAAAAATTGATGTTCTCATCCACGGTGAGGTCGTTAAAAAGGGAGAATTTCTGAGACATGTAGCCGATTCGCGCCTGAACAATGTCCGCTTTTTTAGACATGTCATCGCCCAGGACGAAGGCGCTGCCCTCCGTCGGTTCCAGAAGCCCGGTAATCATGCGGATGGTGGTGGTCTTGCCGGAGCCGTTGGGGCCGAGAAGGCCGAAGATTTCGCCGTGCTGGACGCTGAAATTGACCCGGTCGACGGCGGTGAAATCGCCAAATTTTTTGGTCAACTTCGCTACCTGCACGGCGGCTTCAGGTGGAATGGCTTCCGCGGCAGCGGGCGGCGAACTTTCCCCGGCGCTCAGGCCGACCGGCCTGGCCTCCAGACTAGCAAGCTCGGTGACAAACACGTCTTCCAGCCCCGGTGAGATTGGGCGCAGGTCAGTCGCCGCTATTGAGTGCGCCTTAAGCAATCGACTGATTTCAGTACGCCGTGCCTCGGCGTGGTCAACCATGATATGGACGGTGTCGCCGAAAACCTGCGCGGTCTGCACAAACGGTAGCGTGGCAAGTGAG
Organism: Chloroflexota bacterium; assembly: GCA_016875955.1. Lineage (GTDB taxonomy): Bacteria > Chloroflexota > Dehalococcoidia > Dehalococcoidales > RBG-16-60-22 > E44-bin89. The sequence goes on along the minus strand of VGOH01000160.1, from coordinate 2,253 downwards.
GTGACGACTTCACGGGTCTGCGGGGCCCTGATTTCCAGCAATTCGCCGGGCAGCCGGGCTTTGAGGTTTTGCGGCGTGTCGCAGGCGACTATCTGCCCCTGGTGCATGAAGGCGATGCGGTTGAAGCGCTCCGCCTCATCAAGGTAAGGAGTTGATACCAGCACGGTGATGCCCCTGGCCAAAAAATCGGCAATGATGCGCCAGAAATCGCGGCGCGAGACCGGGTCAACGCCGGTGGTGGGTTCATCAAGGAAGAGGACCTCGGGTTCGTGGATAAGGCTGCAGGCCAGAGCCAGCTTCTTCTGCATGCCACCGGAAAGGTGCTCGGCATGTCTTTGGCGAAATGGTTCCAGCCGGCAGAACTGCAGAAGCTCTTTCATCCGCCGTTCGCTCACCTCGCCGGGTATGTTGCGCAGCTTGGCAAAAAAGCTCAGGTTTTCCTCCACGGTCAGGGTGGGGTAGAGGTTGAAGTGCTCCGAGACATAGCCGATTTTTTCCTTGATGCGGGCGGCATCCCTCACCGTATCCATACCGAGCACCCGGGCGGCGCCGGCCGAGGGCAAAACAAGGGTGCACAGCATGCGGATGGTCGTTGTCTTGCCGGCGCCATCGGCGCCCACCAGCCCGAACATCTCCCCACGCTCAATGCGCAGGTCAAGGCCGCGGACAGCGGCAACGTCGCCGTATGTCTTCTCCAGTGCGCTGGCTTCAATGACGGGGATATTCATAATAAGTTAGCTACCTTCAGCGCCGGTCAGTACTCGGGCATCCGCGGGCATGCCCGGCTTCAGTTTCTGCTCCGGGTTGGATAGGCTGATTTTGACGGCAAAGACCATCTTTTCCCGCTCTTCTTTAAGCTGAATATTCTTGGGGGTGAATAATGCATTTGGCGATATGTAAATAATGGTGCCGGCGAAGTACCCGTCAGGGTAGGAATCAACGGATACCTTGACCTGCTGACCCAGCTTGACCAGGCCAATTTTGCTTTCCGGAACGTAAGCGGTCAGCGTGACCTCGTCCAGCCTGGTGACGGTCAGCATGGGGAAACCAGGCTGGGCGATTTCGCCAATCTCGGCCTGCCGGGAGGCGACCACGCCGGATACGGGAGAGGCCACGGTGAGTTTATCCAGCTGCACATTGGTAACATTGAGGGCAGCTTCCGCCAGTTCCACCTGCAGTTCGGCGGCTTCGGCGGCGATTTTCGACGTCTGATAAGCCGTATTGGCGTTATCAACCGCGGCATTTAGTTCCTGAGGGTCGTCCCTGATAGCCAGCAGGTTGTCAAGGGCTTTCTGCGCGGTTCTGACCCGGAGTTCTGCGGCGGGGATATTGAAGAAATCAATTAAGTGCGTCTGGTAGTCCAGGTTCAGCTCGGCGATGGCCAGCTCACCAGCGGCGGGAATGGTTTTGGCCTTGCGGTCATACTGGGAGCCCAGACCCAGGACATGCTCCGCACTCAGGAAGTTTTCCCAGAGTTTCTGGGCGGTATCAAGCTGGATTTGGGCTACAGCCAGGCTCCAATCTTTATCCAGGTCCTGCGCCTTTGACAGGTTCAGCTCGGCCAGCGCCAGCTCACCTTCGGCGGCAATGATTTTAGATTCCAGTTCCATGGGGTTCTGCTGCACATCAAGGGCATTCTGCCAGGCCTTTTCGGCGCCGTCCCGGGCGATGACGGCCTGTTCCAGATAGGCACGGGCCAGGTCAACGTTCGCTTCCGCCTGCCTTTTCTGGGCCGTCAGCAGTTCATCGTCAAGTTTTACCAGCGTGGCGCCAGCGGCAACCTGGTCGCCTTCATCGGCCAGGATTTGGGCGATGCGACCGCCGGTCTCAGTGGCAATGTTTACGTCTCTGGCTTCAATAAAACCGGAGGTAAGAATTTCTCCGGAATTATGCGCACTGGAACCGCCCAGCCCCAGCCACAGCCCCACGCCAATGGCGGCGACAATAAGCACGACCACCAGCAACCTTGTCCTTTTTCTTTTCATGGCACCCTCCCCGAATAAAATTAATGTAATTTAATTATATATTTATTACAAATATTATATGAACAGACCTTGACAATGTCAATATATTTTTATAAAATTTATAAAAATATTACAAAATATATCGGCTGACGCAGGTGGAGATGAACGGTGAACGGTTTTGAGCGGCGAAAAGAGCAGAAAAAAGACAGCATCCGCCAGGCCGCACTGGAACTTTTTCAGGCTTACGGGTTTAAAAAGGTAAGCATCAATGACATTGCCCAGAAAGCCG
>VGOH01000159.1 GCA_016875955.1 Chloroflexota bacterium | reverse complement strand
GAAAGCATGATATGCCAATAGGCAAATTCCCGGGAAGGGAGGTGGGCCTATGGGGAAGAAGGCAACGCCGCCGCGGCACCAAACGCGGTTAGCGTTGCCAATTTTATTTTTAGAAGAGATGGTGCGTGGGTGCGGTTCGGGTTGTGTCCAGACTCAGGACAGAAGACTGGTAAATGACTGTAGCATATAAATATTAAGGAGGTTCCAGGTGGAACGATTCAAATGGTTGAGTAAAAAACTGGTCAGCGGGGCGCTGGTTATGGTAATGCTGGCAGCGACGGCATCAATTGAGCTGGGCACAGGTCTGATGGCGGCCGCCAGCAATCCTCCTGATACCGAATGGGAGCAGACATACGGCGGCAGTGACAGTGAATATGCCTATTCCGTCCAGCAGACGTCTGACGGCGGCTACATTGTCGCCGGTGAGACAGGTTCCTACGGTGCGGGCATTAGGGATTTTTATCTGGTCAAGACCGATGCCTCGGGGAACCTGGAGTGGCAGCAGACATACGGAGGCAGTGATGTTGATAGCGCCCGTTCCGTCCAGCAGACGGCGGATGGCGGCTACATCATGGCCGGTATCACCTTGTCCTATGGCGCGGGATACGCTGATTGCTATCTGGTCAAGACCGACGCCTCGGGGAACATGGAATGGCAGCAGACGTTCGGGGGTAGCAATAACGATTACGCCAGAGCTGTCCAGCAGACGTCTGACGGCGGCTACATCGTGGCCGGTGAGACAGGCTCCTACGGTGCAGGCAAGAGCGATTTTTATCTGGTCAAGACTGATGCCTCGGGGAACCTGGAGTGGCAGCGGACATACGGCGGCAGTGCCGATGATTATGGCTATTCCGCCCAGCAGACGTCTGACGGCGGCTACGTCATGGCCGGTATCACAATTTCCTACGCTGATGTCAACGGGGATTTTTACGTGGTCAAGACCGATGCCTCGGGGAACGTGGAGTGGGAGAAGACATATGGCGAAAACAATGACAATCTGGGCTATTCTATCCAGCAGACGTCTGACGGTGGCTACATCGTGGCCGGTCAAACAGCCAACTACAGCGCAAACTGGTTTGGTGTTTACCTGGTCAAAACCGATGCCGTAGGTGATATGGAGTGGGATAGCACTTTCGCCGGCGATGACTACGATGATGCCTATTCCGTCCAGCAAACGGCGGACGGTGGCTATATCGTGGCTGGAGTTACCTGGTCCAACAGTGCTGGCGAGGGGGATTGCTATCTGGTCAAGACCGATGCTTCAGGAAATATGGAGTGGGAGAAAACCATCGGTGACGTTGGTTACGAGTATGCCTGGGCTGTTAAGCAGACAGTGGACGGTGGCTACATCGTGGCCGGGGAGACATCGTCCTACGGCGCCGGTGCAGAAGATGTTTATCTGGTGAAGGTGGGGCCGTGGATTAATACGCCGGTTGGTGCCAACGTGACGGTAAGTCTGGAGAGCGGCACCGTGACTTTCCCGGATGTTCTGGAAAGCGGCACTACCACCATGACCACGTCAACGGAAAATCCAGTCGACCCGACGCCGTCTGATTTCTACGTCATTGAAGGCAAATTCATTGAAATCACCACCACCGCCAGCTACGGCGGCCTTATCACGGTGGGCATCAGCTATGACGAGACGCAGGTGAGCAACGAGGCGAGTCTCCGCCTGTTTCACTGGAATGGCTCGGCGTGGGAGGATGTGACCACCTCCGTGGACACGGTCGGGAACATCGTGTACGGCCAGGTTACCAGCCTGTCTCCGTTCTTTATCGGCGAGCCAGCGGTAGCGCCGGTGGCTGATGCCGGGGGCCCGTATCTGACGCAGGTAGGCTACAGTGTTGGTCTGGATGGGAGCGCCTCATATCACCCAAGCGGGACCATAGAGAGCTATGACTGGAGCTTCGGGGATAACGCTACCGGCAGCGGTGTTATAGTATCGCACACCTATACTGACGTCGGCATCTATGGCGTAAACCTGACCGTTACCGATAGCCTGGGGGTACAATCCAGTGACACCACGATGGCGGTAGTCTACGACCCTGAGGCTGGCTCCGCTACCGGGGGCGGCTGGTTCTGGTCCGCCAAAGGCAACCTCAAGCGAGACCTTGAATCGGAAGGGAAGGCTACCTTCGGCTTCGTCGTCAAATATAAGCAGGGCGCAGCCGCCGGCAACCTGGAGTTCCAGTATCACGTCGGTGATATCAACCTGAAGAGTGCGGACATAGCCTGGCTGGTGGTCAGCAGCTCTAACGTTAATTTTCAGGGGGAGGGCACCATCAACGGCGAGGGCCTCTATACTTTCAGAGTGCTGGCCAAGGATGGCGATAAGGCCGGAGGGCAGCCCGATGAGTTCACCATCAGGATATGGCAGGGCACCGATACCGAAGCCGACCCCATTTACCAGGCAATCCATGCTGAGCTTGGTGGCGGGAACATCATCATTCATAACAATTAGATACCCGCCCAGGCCGGCATAGACCGTGAAAATAAGCGAAAGGGGCTTTTAAACAGGCCCCTTTCGCTTAGTAGGCTGGCTGAAAATTTAGGCAACTAAATTAAATTGAAATAACTTTCCTGGCTTTCAGCAGGATTTGTGTTATATCAGACATATTTGATATGCGGCCAGCGGCTACCTTGCCGGTCAAATTAAAGTAGTTCAGGCATGTCCCACAAGCCAGGACTTCCACTCCCTGAGCTTCAAGCTGTTTTATCTCTTCCAATGACAGTGAGTCCTGGGTCACCAGTTTAACGCCGCTGTTCATGAAAATGACGGTTCCGGGTTTTTGCTGTCGTCCGCCCACTTCATGGAGAAACCGCTGCATCAGGAGGCTGCCGAGCTCATGGCTCTCGCCCCGGCCCACCACGTCGGAACCAATGAAAAGTACTGAATCGGCGAACCGCTCTTTCTCTCCGGGCATCTGCTTTTCTCCTTGACCTGATTATTGTTGTCTGGAAGATGGGTCGGACTTGTCCTGAGTCTATCTGCCAGCTTGCTTTTAAAAACGCGCCTAGTGGGATTCGAACCCACGACCCCCGGTTCCGAAGACCGATGCTCTGTCCGCTGAGCTACAGGCGCTTGAAGCTAAATTCTACCTTTTTACTTCACCCTTTGGCAAGTTTGCTACTAATTTGCTACTAAACATTTCATCAAAGCGCTTGGCTGCTGCCTC
>VGOH01000158.1 GCA_016875955.1 Chloroflexota bacterium | reverse complement strand
CCAGGTGGGCTTCAGCGGCAACACGGTGAAACCCAGAGTTTACCTTGCCTGCGGTATTTCGGGCAGTCCCCAGCACTTGGCGGGCATGAGGGAATCTGATATCATTATTGCCATTAATACTGACCCATCAGCGCCGATATTTAAGATTGCCGACTATGGGATTGTTGGCGACTTATACATTGTTGTTCCCAGACTAATCAAAAGCATCAAGGAGTGCCGCAGATGATTACGGTAAAAGAATTGCAGGGAATCGTTGGTAAAGACTGGGTGGTGAGCGACCGTGGGCAGATGCAGAGATACCTAGCGGATGAGACGGCCGATGCCATGAGGCCGAAGCCGGCGGACAACGTTATTCTGGTCAAGCCCGCCAGCGCGGCTGAGGTCTCGCGTATTTTGAAGCTGGCCAACCGCCAGAAAACCCCCGTGTTTGTGAGGGGCGGTGGTACCGGAATTTGTGGTGGTGCCATACCCATTGTTGATGGGGTACTCCTTTCCACGGAAAGGCTGGACAGGGTTATAGAGGTGGATAAAAGCAACCTGATGGTGGTCGTGGAATCCGGGGTCACCTTGGGCAGCATGCTGAAGGCGGTGGAGGCAGCGGGCATGTTCTTTCCACCGCATCCCGGGGACGAGGGCGCTCATGTGGGAGGACTGGTCGCCTGTAATGCCGGCGGGACCAGGGCGGTCAAATATGGCGTGATGAGGAACTTTGTGAGGGGGCTTGAAGTGGTGCTGCCCACCGGCGAAATAGTCAATATGGGCGGCAAGCTGCTGAAGAATAATCAGGGGTTCGATTTAATGCACCTGCTCATCAACAGCGGCGGCGCTCTGGGAGTTATCACTAAAGTAATCTTCCGCCTGTGTCCCAAGTTCAACAGCAGCGGCACGCTGCTTATTTCTTATGACCAGCGCCATAAGGCCATAGATACCGTTCCTGAAATACTGCAGAGCGGCATTGTGCCGCTGGCCATAGAATATGTGGAGCGCGACGTCATAGAGATATCGGCCCGAAGGCTGGGCATGGCATGGCCGGCCAGGAAAGGGCTGGCCTATTTGCTGGTTATCCTGACCGGAGACAGCGACGATGAGGTCTATGCCCAGGGGGAAAAGGTCTCTCAGATATGCGAACGAAATAACGCTACCGATATCTTAATCGCGGAGAGGCGGGAGGAGCAGGCCAATATCCTGAAAATACGCAGCGAGGTATATTCCTCGCTCAAAAGCCAGCTCGCTGATGTCCTGGACATAACGGTGCCGCCGGCCAGCATTGGCGACATGATGGACAGGGTTGACGAGGTGGCGGCGCGATTCAAGGTCAGGATTCCCACCTATGGCCATGCCGCCGATGGCAACCTCCATCCCCACCTGCTGGCTGAACTGGCGGAGAAAGGCATACTGCGCCAGGTCAAGAGGGAGATTTATCAGGCGGCGATTGAGATGGGTGGAGTAATCACCGGGGAACACGGCCTGGGGGTAATAAGGTTGCCTGACCTTGATATCTGTCCCGATGGGAAAATATGGGACCTGATGCGCGGCATCAAGAAGGTCTTTGACCCGAACAATATATTGAGCCCAGGCGTCGGCGTATTTTAACGGTAACGTGAGTGAAAAAGGACCAAATAGGGAGTACATCAGCCGTCTCAAGAAATGGTACTGGTCGAAAGAATAAACCGGGGCATTATTTTTGCCCGGTGTAAATATATTAATCCAAAAGGAGGAAGGTATGGAAGACTTTGAAATCATTGACGTGCATGTTCACCTGTGCCGGACAAAGGAAGAGGAGAGCACCTACTTCCCGCTCCCCGGCCGCCGGGAACGTGACCGGTGGAATACGCCGGAGAGGGCCATAGAACACATGGATAGAAACAATATTTTGAAGTCGGCTTTCATGATTCTGGTGCCCCGGCAGTTCCGCGGCCCGCTGTACGAGAAGGCCAAGCTGGGGACGTTGTCCAAGGAGCAGCAGCGGAAAGAGAAGGCCAAAATCAGCCAGCAAATCGGCCCCATCATGCGCGAGATGAATGAGTGGGGTTGTGGGGCAGGCCGCCGCTTTCCCAGGTTGCTGCCCTTTATCGGCATGTCTGACGACCTGGGGGGAAGCAAGGCCATGGTTGAAGAGGTGGTGCTGAGAGCTGGTCAAGGGGCAAAGGGGCTGAAAATGCATCCCGGGCAATTTTCCAATTACCCCAACGATGAGGTTTTCTGGCCGGTGTATGAGAAGTGTCAGGAACTGGGCCTGCCCATACTGGCCGATTCCGGCCCCTGGCCACACTCACATCTGGTCTATATGTACCCCAACCCGCTGGGTTATAAGCTATATGAAGATGCCAAAGATTACGCGGAACCCAAAAACTGGGCGAAGGTGCTTGAAGCTTTCCCGAAATTGACGGTCATACTGGCGCACCTGGGCTCGGCCTGGTGGGACGAAAGGGTGGAGCTGGCCCAGCAGTTCCCCAATGTCTACTTTGACACGTCGCAGGGGTTTGCCGCACCGGACCAGCTGCCAGTGGTCGCCCGGCGCAGCCTTGCCGAGGAGGACGCCGTGCGGGTCTTCCGTAAAATCGGTGTGGAGAGGATAATGTTTGGCACTGATTTACCCGGGATACCGCTGCAACCGCAGCTGGAGCAGCTATTGCGGCTGCCTTTAACCGATGAGGAAAAGCGCCAGATACTGGCGGGGAATGCCAAGCGTATTCTCCGTATATAAATATTTCCGGTAAACGGGTTTATCAATGTGGCTGCCAGAGATGGGGCCGAGTTAACGGTGCGTTATTCTCGGATGACCAGTCTTATCTCAAACAGCCATGGCCACAGTTTGCCGGTAACAAACAGGCGGCCGGTGGCCGCATCATAGGCGACGCCGTTAAGGACGTCCACCGGTGTGCTGTGGTCCTGCGGTGGCAAAAGCCCCGATAAATCCAGCCACGCCATCACCTGGCCACTGACCGGGTCAATTACCGCGATATCATCGGTCTGCCATACATTGGCGTATACCCGGCCGTTGATGTATTCCAGCTCGTTGAGCCTGTCAACAGGTGTATCTTGGTCGTACACCTCAATGTGGCCGATAGTGCTTAAGGTTACAGGGTCTAAAAAATACAGAGTGGCGGTGCCGTCGCTCATAATCAGGCGTTCTCCATCGTGGGTGAGGCCCCAGCCCTCGGTGGCGTAGGTGAAATCCCCCTTCCGCTCCAGGCTGTCGCGGTCATAGATGAAACCGGTTCTGGACTTCCAGGTCAGCTGTATGAGCCT
>VGOH01000157.1 GCA_016875955.1 Chloroflexota bacterium | reverse complement strand
TACTTCCTGCCCAGCTTCACCCTGCCCCAGCCATAGGCATACATCTGCCGGGCGAACTTCTTAAAACTGGAAGCGTGCTTATGCTGGATTAACAGGTTAGGGATATAGTAAAGCTTGTAACCTCTATCAATTAACCTGGCGTCCAGAGCGGAGTCTTCGCCATATCCATAGCCGGGCGCCTCCTCAAAACCGCCCGCTTCCAGAATGGCCCATTTAAACAGAGCCGAGTTGTGCGGCGGATTGTGGACGACCTCTCTCTCTTCAGAGTAGGTAGCGGTATTCCGCGCCCGGAAAGAGACCAGCGGCGAGCGGAAGGCTTCGGCGATGGCCAGCTCCATAAGCGAAGGGTTTTCCAGCAGCGGGACATTCCCACCACCAACCCCCACTATACGGTTGTCCCGGCGGTGCAATCTGAGCAGCCCGTCGACGAGGTCGTTCATCCAGTTCGGCGGCACGGTGCAGTCGCTATCCGTAAAGCAGATAATCTCCCCCTGCGCTATCTCAATGCCAATATTGCGGTTAATCCGTCCCGGCTCGCCTTTCAGAATCCTGTCCACATGAGGTCGGGCAAGCTCCAGCGTATCATCCGTGCTGCCGGCATCCACGATTATTATCTCATAAGCGTACTTGCTGCCACTTTTTCTGATGGCGGTCAAGCAGCTCTCCAGCGTTCTGGCACTGTTCAAAGTCGGTATGACCACCGAAACCTTTAACGGTGACATTTCTTCAACAGACGGGCGCTTTCATTAATTCCCTTACCCTGCCAGCGGATAAAGGTAAAATAAATCCGAGTCAATTCTACAATTAATTCGCCTTGATTTACTACGCTACTAATATCGTATCTAAAAATTGGAGGCGACGGGCGGATTCGAACCGCCGAATAGGGGTTTTGCAGACCCCCGCCTTAGCCACTTGGCAACGTCGCCTCTGGAGCGGAAGACGAGATTCGAACTCGCGACCCTCTCCTTGGCAAGGAGATGCTCTACCACTGAGCCACTTCCGCTTTTTTGATTATTGAACTGGTGCCGAAGGGGGGATTTGAACCCCCACGAGCTCATCGCTCACTAGCCCCTCAAGCTAGCGCGTCTACCAGCTTCCGCCACCTCGGCTGGCCTTTTCTGGCAGGAGTGGGAGGACTCGAACCCCCGACCGGCGGTTTTGGAGACCGCTGCTCTACCAGCTGAGCTACACTCCTCTGTCAAGCTATTTATTCTAGCATAGCTGTCAATAAATGTGAAGCCAGACAGCTACTTCCTCAGCACCCTGCCCTTCAGCGCCCCGGTGTGTTTCCCTTTCTCCACCACCACCGCCCCGTTGACCAGCACATAGTCAATGCCGACCGGGTACTGCTTCGGTTTCTCAAAGGTGGCCGTGTCCTTGATGGTCTCCGGGTTGAAAATGACCAGGTCGGCGGCGAAGCCCTCTTTTACCAGCCCGCGGTCTTTAAGGCCGAGGCGCTGCGCCGGCGATGACGTCATGTGGCGTATGACTTCCTCAAGACTTAGCACACCCAGCTCGCGACTGTATCGGGCGACAAAGCGGGGGAAGGTGCCCCAGGCGCGGGGGTTGGGTTTATCTCCGACCAGAATGCCATCGCTGCCCGCCGTGTGGCAGGGATGTTTCATGATGCGCTGCATATCTGCCTCGTTGCCCAGCAGGCTCAGATGGCCGACCGCCAGCTCCTCCTCCAGAAGCAGGTCGCAGGCGAACGCCACCGTCTCCCTGCCCGCCAGCTTGGCGGCTTCAAGCAGACTCTTGCCGACGTAGACGCGGTTCTTCCGGGAGGGCACGCAGGTCAGGATGACTTTATCCCAGGGGACATGCAGGGCCCTTATTTCAGCGGCAATCTTTTTTCTGGTTTTGGCCTGGCTCAATCTTTCCAGAATTGGTTCCGGGCCACCTTCATGCGCCCAGCGCGGCAGAAAGACCAGCAGCAAGGTGCTCTGGGCGATGTACGGGTAGCTGTCAAAGCTGAGGTCAATGCCTTTTGCCCGCGCTTCGTCAACGAGCGCCAGCATCTCCGCTGATTTGCCGGGGGTGGTGGGATGTGAGACAGAAAAATGCGAGAAGTGCGCCTTCACCCCGGTCATTTCCGCAATACGTATGACTTCCTTGATGGACTCCATCAGGCCCAGGTCGTTTTTGCGCACGTGCCATACCGAGATGCCGTCGTGCTCGGCGACCACCTGGCATATCTTCACCAGCTCCTCTTCGTTAGAATAGCGGCAGGGGAAGTAGTCCAGGCCGGTGGAGAAGCCGACGGCCCCCTCCCGCATCCCCTGCGCCATGAGCGCCTGCATCTGGCTCAGCTCCTTGTCTGTGGCGGCGCGGTCAATAAAGCCAATCGTTTCCAGTCGCAGGGCGTTGTGGGGCACCAGATAGGCAACGTTAATCGCCACCTTCTGGTCAAACTGGGCAAGGAACTGGGCAACTGTATTCCAGGCCCAGGCGATATTCGGTTTGCCGTTCAGGCCGGAGAGGTATTGCCGCATCATGCGCAGGTTATCGGGCGACAGCGGGGCGAAGGACAGCCCGTCCAGGCCCAGCAGGTCGGTGGTGACGCCTTGCATCACCTTCGTCTCATGCCTGGGGTTGGCCAGGAGCATCACGTCGGAGTGGGTGTGCATGTCAATGAAGCCGGGGCAGACCGCGAGTCCGCCGGCGTCAATCACCCGGCCTGCCTGGGAAGGCTCAAGGCGGCCAACGGCAGCGATGCGGCCGTCCCGGATGCCGACATCGCCGGAATACCTGGGGCTGCCTGAACCGTCAAGTATCCTGCCGCCGCGTATCATCAGGTCGAACATAATGCCTCCTTTGCCTCATAAGCTCGCATCTCAAACCTGTGGCACAAGTTTACTGTATAGACGCCTGCCGGTCAAACTGCCATAATTTGGGTTCAGTTTGCTTGCGCTTGTCAGCGGACGCCTCACCCCTGACCCCTCTCCAGCCAGAATCACTGGTAAAAGACCACAGGCATTAATGGCTGGAGAGGGGAGTATAGAGGAGAGGGGGCTTCGCCCCCTCTCAAAAGCTCTCCCCCTCTCAAACCTTGTTAAAACGGAGTGTCAAAGGCAATGCTGTTTGAGAGGGGGACCAAGGGGGTGAGTAAAAGAATACATATGCAAACAAAACCATGATTTCCCTTTGTTTGACGGAGGAGGCGCATATCCCGTAAAGTATCAGAGGACAGAATCGTCCGGTTTCAGTAATTGCAAAATAAGGAGGAGGTAGCAAAACATGCCATACGGCTCCGGCAAAT
>VGOH01000156.1 GCA_016875955.1 Chloroflexota bacterium | reverse complement strand
GGTATTGCCGAGCCCTATCGCTGCCATGAGCAGGCCATAGCCGCTGACCCCGGTATGCAGAACATCACGGGCAAAAACGGGCATCAAAGTGAACCAATACGGGAAGACAAAGAGGTTTACCAGCGCTGCAATCAATATCAGCGCCGAAAGAGAGCGGTCGCCCTTTATGTAGCGGAACCCCGACACCAGGTTCTGCCACATTGATTCCCGGGGCATCGGCCTTGGGGGAGGCTCCATTTTCATGGGCAGGAGCGATAAGAATGAAAGACAGAAACTGCCGGCAATCAGAGCGAAGCAGCCGCTGGCCCCGATGACCCCGAGCAGGCTGCCGCTCAGGAGCGGGCCCAGTATGGTGGTGCTGCCCTGCGAGACAAACAGCAGTGAGATGGCGGCGACCATGTGCTGCCTCTTCACGATATCGGCGGCAACGGCGTGCCGGGTGGAATAATCGAAAGTATAAGATACACCGCCAACCACGGTATACAGAAAGAGATGCCATACGCCGAGACGGGAGGTGAGGAAAAGCAACATGATTGCCAGCGAGCCGAGAGCATAGACGACCTGTACCAGAATCAGAATGCGGCGCCGGTCAAAACGGTCAGCGGCCGCGCCGCAGAAAGGCCCGAGCAGCATGGAGATAAAGCGACAGGTCCCCAGCAGGCCGACCAGAAATGGCGAGTCGGTCAATTCCAGTACCAGCCAGGCACCGACCACCGTTTCCATCCAGCGGCCGATATATGTACCAATTGAAGAGATGAATAAAAAGCGGTACTGAGGATAGCGCCAGGCCGACAGGAACTGATGGCGTTCCGTGGAGGCAGCTTCAGGCCCAGGCAATATCACCCTCCATCTGATTCAAGCTTCCAGCCTGCTTTTGATTTCCGGGATGGCCTTCTTTGTTGCCAGTTCGCCGAGCCTGATGCACTCCCTGGCGTGACCAAAATCAGCCGCCCCGATATGCACCACGTCTGGCTCAATCACCACGTCGGCTTTCTCCAAGTCTGACCTCACCAGCGAGTAGGTGCCGATGTGTATGGATTGAATCAGGACATGTATGATATTTGGCTCCCTGGTGCCCCTGGCGCTTTTCTTAGCCGGTTGGTGTGCCCGGTCAAGAACACCGGGGATAACGTTGGAGGCAATAACAAAGTCGGCGCCCATTCTCCGCGCCAGGTCAACCGGCACCGGGCTGGCCAGCCCGCCATCAACCAGATATCTACCTGCCCGCTTAACCACCGTAAATATTCCCGGCAGGGAAATGCTGGCCCGCACCGCTTCCACCACGGAGCCCTGGTCCAGGACCACCACTTCCCCGGTACCGATATCGGTCGCAGTGCAGGCGAACGGTATCAGCAGGTCGCGGAATTTAATATTGCCGCCCAGAAATGAGGCCAGCAGGTCGTTGAACTTCTCTCCTTTGATGAAACCGGTCCTGGGCAGGGCCGGGTCGATTAACCGGGTTATGCGGCGCTGTGACAGTTCAATGACCTGCTGTTTTATCAGGCCGGCGTTCCTGCCGCGCGCATACAGCGCACCAACAGCCGCACCCGCGCTTGTGCCGACGATAACGTCAATGGGAATGCCTTCTTTCTCCAAGACATTCAGCACGCCAATATGCGCCATCCCCCGCGCCGCGCCAGCCCCCAGCGCCAGCCCAATCTTCTTCTTTAGCAACCTAACGCCGCTCTAGAAACCAGGGGCACAGGTTAACAAATCATCCCCACAGCTCTTCAATGTCCTTTTCCGCCTGTCCCCCGCCTGCCGCTTTTCCGGTGGTGAGAAGCTCCTTGTAAGACTTAGGCGAGCCGTATTCTCTCGTCCTGATGACCACCGGCATGGGCACAGCATGCCCGAAGATGAGCGCCTGCTGCTTTGATTCAAGCCGTGAGAGCACAGATTTGAGGGCGCTTTTGCCGGACACGCCAGCGAGGACGCTGTCAATATCCCGCTCATTGTCCAGCAGGCAGGTGACCTTGGTGCCCATCTGCGACATCACCTCAGTGTCAATGCCGCTGGGGCGCTGGTCAATGACCAGCAGGGTCACATTGTATTTCCTCATCTCGCGGGCGATGGTGCCGAAAATGGTCTGGCTGGCCACCTCCGGGTTGAGGAAGCGGTGTGCCTCCTCAATGGTGATGACCAGTGGCTTTGGCTTGGCGATATCCTCGCCCATGGCTTTCTCCATCCGGTCGCGGTACTGGGCGTGGATGCGCCGCGTCAGCAGGTTGGCCACCAGAATGTAGGCGGTGATGTCCGTGTAGCGGCCGAACTCCAGGACGACGTTTATCCCCCGGTCAAGATATTCCAGTATGCGCGCCACGGCATTGTCCGGCGCCTGTGGCTCAATGAAAGGGAGCCGACTCACCGTGGCCAGTCCCCTCTTTAAATTCTGGAAGGTGCTCTCATGGATAGCCAAATCATTTAATAGCTGACTGGTCTCCTCGGAATCGGTGAGGCCGGCGGTCTGCCGCAACCAGTCCTTCCCGAAGCGGCGCCGCAGCTGGTAGATGGCCTCCACCGCCGGCTCGGTGAGGTTCAGGGTCTGGCGCAAAAGCGCCATGTCCTCCGGCTCAATCTCATCGTAGCCAACCCTGACCACGAAGTCGGTGCTGACCTTTCTTCTGCGAGAGCTCTCCTCGTCAAGAGTGAACACAGCCACCTTGGCGGGGAAAAGCTGTTTCAGCGCCTTGACCGACTTGCCTCCCTCGCTCGTGCCCGCCCAGCCGTACTCGTTGTGCATATCAAAAATCAGGTTGACCGCCGCGCTCTTCTGCAACATGCCGATGAGCAATATGCGGGTGAGGAACGTCTTGCCGGTGCCGCTCTTGCCGAAGATGCCGTTGGAGCGCTTGACCAGCTCGGGCAAATCCAGGCATATCCTGGTCTCCATGTCCAGCGGCGTCCCCACGTAGAACCGCTTTTCATCCTCGCCGCCGAAGACCAGCTCCACATCCGCCTGCGAGGCCAGGTTGACCGCCGAAAAGTGACTGGGCACGGTCTTTACCGGCTGCGGCCCTTCAATAAGAGTGGCCACGTCGCCACTGATGGTGAGCATGGGTAAAACGTGCAGGGTGCCATAGGTGCCCGTGCCGGAGAGCACTTCTGAAACGAATGGGTCTGAGATATCCGGCGGCGTCAGGGTAAACCGGGGGTCGATGGCGCCCAGGCCGATATCGGTTATCATGCCGAAAAATCGCTGCTTCTGCCCCTCAATGGTGACGTACCGGCCCACCGCCATGTCCTCCACCGATGCGCCGCCGTCCAG
>VGOH01000155.1 GCA_016875955.1 Chloroflexota bacterium | reverse complement strand
TCTTAATATGGCTGGCCAGGATTTCCCGCTTTGCCGGACGCAGCTGCTTGCTGTCTCTCACCTCGGCAAGCCAGGGCGCTTTGAGACCATCGGGCATGATGACAGCGGCCGCCACCACCGGCCCGGCAATGGAGCCCCGCCCCACCTCGTCCACTCCGGCAATCAGCCTTATGCCTCGGGCCAGCAGTGTCTTTTCCTCAGCGAAGGATGGTCTCTGGTAAATATTTAACAACCCCGTCTCCCCTTTACCCCAAAGCTTTTATTTACAATATTAGCCTGTTCACCCTGATAATTACAATCCCCAAATCCAGCAGATTTATTTGCCTTTGGTTGGCAGTTGACGCCTCACCCCTGACCCCTCTCAAACATTATTAAAATGGAGCGCCAAAAATAAACCTGTTTGAGAGGGAGAGCAAGGGGGTGAGCGGAAGAACAACCATATGCGAATAAAACGAGCAGATTTAATCCTGGACGTTAACCTGCTCACTCGCTGTCTTCTTCACACTGCTCTGCGTCACGGTACGTATGGCTTCTCTCACTTTCGCCACTACTTCAGAGCCGGCCGCCTCCGCCGCTTCCAGCGCCCCCACGGTCGCTTTCACCTCCGCTGACTCTTCACTGAAACCACTCAGTTTGGCCACTTCTTTCGCCGCTTCAATGGTATGTATCGTCGCCGCCGTCAGGTCGGTGCCGGTTTCAATGGCACCCTGAACAATCCCCTGGCTGGACCCCTGTATCCCGTTCAGCGGATTTACTCCTGCCTGACTTGATGCCGTTACCACACCCATGGCTATGGGGGCCACCAGTTTTTCCGTAGTCAAGGGCTTATCGTCCACAACGTGCATGGCGCCCCGTGCCGCCTCTCGAGTAATCTCAATGCCATGCAACCTGACCTCTCTCTTCACCTTCCAGACCGTGGCCAGGTTATCCTGTAATGCCTTCGCCAGTTTCCTGGTCACCATATGACCGCGTATCACCGCTGATGTCGCAGCTCTGGCGGCTGACGCAATCTGGTATGCCGTAACCCCGACGGCTACATCCAGCCCGGGGACCGGTATTTTCTTCAGGTAACCGAAGGGGAAGTTACTCAGGAGGTTATAACCGGGCACCGAGCTCATCGGACGCGAGATTTCCCGGGTGGGAAACAGCAGAGACTCCAGAATCACTTCACGGCTGACCTCTCCCTCCTCACGGATGGTGGTCAAGGTGCCCAGAGTTATCAAGCCCAAGATAAAGGCGATGCCAAACAGGAACTCAAGACCGACAATGTTCAGGGCCGAAAACTGCATATGGTTAATTGGGTCTGCCCAGGTAATGCTCAGGTCCAGCTGGCGCGTGCTGAAAAAATCGGCCAGCGAACCGCCGAAAAGCGGCCCCAGACCAGCCCCGATATTGGTTGCCAGTGAAGCCCCAGCAAGATAAGAGGTCGCTTCGCCTCTCGGTGACAATTTCAAACCAATGGTCGCTACGGTAAGGGTCACTCCGGCATTGGCGATGCCGGCAAAAACATGGAGGATGACCAGCAACGGCAGGGTGAGCACATAGCGCTCGGGCATGGTGGTGAATATCCAGCCGAAGATAACCAGAAGGTAAAGAGAGGCACACAGAGAAAGCACGGCCTTACTGCCAAATCGGTCAACAAAACGGCCCCAGACACGAAAAAAGAGCATGTTAAATAATTGACTTAAAATGCTGAACGCGATGACCCATGATAGGGGTAAGCCGAGTCGTTTCAACATGTAGACGGCAAAGAAAGGAATCGCCAGATTCGAGGCGAACCCCCAGAAAAGAAGAAACTGAATGAGTTGTCTGAAGTTACGGTCCCGGATTGGCGCGCTCAGCCTTCCCCAGATTGACGGCTGGGGCCCCATCACCGGCTGCATTAACGGCTCAGGCATCAGTGCCATAAAGACGGGACTGGCCATGCCGACAAACAGGGCGCCAAACACAAGCACATAGGTATACCCCAAGATGGGACTCTGGCCGGTCACCCGTTCCTGCCACATATCAACGAAGAAGGCAGCTCCCAGACTGAAGATAACGGCAGCCACGGTGGATAACAAAAGGCGCCGGGAAAAGACCTGGCCAAGCATTTTCTGGGGTATAAGGTCACGGATCCACCCATTCCAGCTACAGTTACTCACCGCGGCCAGTAGGCCACGGGTCGCCATCATAACCAGCAGTAAAGATATCGCCATGCCGCTCGGAGTCTTCATAAAAACCGGTATCAAGGCCATGGGGAACCAGAGTAACTGGGCCGGTAACCAGGTCATTAAAGCAATGGCTTTGCGCTTCCTGAATTTCTCCACCAGCCAGATTGATGGTAACTGGAGAATCTGCATGAGGAAAGGCAGGGCGGCTAAAATACCTATCTGAAAGTTATTAGCACCGAGAGCGAGAGCAAAAGCCGCCAGGAAACCACTGGTGGTGATGCTGAAAAAACCCAGAGCCGCCATCCCCTCAAAAGTAAACCAGTGTAAACCTAGGGCAATGTCTTGGTCAGAGATGGTCGGCTTGGGCTTGAGGAATCTGAATGGGTTCATATAATAATATTTGTTATGGGTGATAACCACGGGTCAGGCGTGGTTTGAATATCCCACAACAGCGTCTGTCTTTCTAATATGCTTTTACTTTCTCAGCCTTTAACTTTCTCCCCCGGCGCTTCCACCCCAGTGTCGCCAGCAACTCCCCCAGGGAAGTATCCGTCACTTCATCCTTAAGCGGCACGGTGGGATGGATTCTATACTTGTTCTGCCGGCCAACTTTAATTCGCGTGATGTACCCGACATCTTCAAGGTCAACTATTATCTTGTGCGTTGTCCTCTCGGTCAGCCCGATATCGTTACTGATTTCCCGGGCGGTCATATCCGGGTTTTTAGCCACTAAAATTAGTATTAAACCGTGGTTGGTAAACAAACTCCAGTCCGCCATTTTTAACACCTCCGCAAAATAAATTTATCAAAGGCGTAAAAATACTTGACAAGTACCGTCATTCATATATAATAATACATGAAATATATTTCTGCTAATACTATTCATGAATCCTGACTCATTATGATAGAATATGGCAGCAAAGTCAAGCGCTGGTTAAAACGGGAAGTAAAATAATAGGAATAATAGGAATAAAATGAAAACAGCAATGAATATCAACCGTCAATTTGTCTTTAAATCAGATAAGCGTCCCGCCAATTTTGAAAGCACAAGCGAAGCCGAAGAAGAACCTCCAGGTAAAAGCTGCCTTCGTGCCGACTCCGAAGAACCTCCCGGTAAAACGGCCGCTGGCAGAAACAGGTTTTTTGGACA
>VGOH01000154.1 GCA_016875955.1 Chloroflexota bacterium | reverse complement strand
TGCCGGTATATTTGGTCTTCGGTACCTCAAATGCCATTTCTACCTCCTTTTCCTAGGCGGGAGTCTTTCTCTTTTCGCTGCCAAACCAGTCTTTACCGTACCAGTACCGTTCCGCGGTCTTCAGGTATTTCAGCTTTTCGGCCCGGTTTTCCAGCTTCTGCCGCCACCTCCCCGTCTCCTCACCCTCGGGCTTTCCCTTCTCATAGGTCTCCCCGAGCAGTTCCACCTTGTCGCGGTTTGGGGCACTTACTTCCTCAATCTTATACTCTCCCATGATTACCTCCTGCTAAGCCAGACCTGCGGCCAGCTTGGCCGCCCTGACGGTATTGTACATCAGCATGGTTATGGTCATCGGGCCGACGCCACCCGGTACCGGCGTGATGGCGCTGGCCTTCTCTTTAACTCCCTCAAAGTCAACATCGCCGGCCAGAATGCGCTTGCCGTCTGGCGTTTTGCCGACTTCGTTCACGCCGACGTCAATAACGACCACTCCCTCCTTGACCATATCGGCGGTAACGGCATTGGGTCGGCCAGCGGCCACTATCAGTATATCAGCCCTGCGGGTGTGAAAGGAAATATCGCGGGTGCCGGTATGACATACGGTGACCGTGGCATTGGCTCCGGGCCTTTTCTGCAATAGAATATTGGCAATCGGCTTGCCGACGATATTGCTGCGGCCAACGACGACGACCTCAGCGCCTTCAATCTGCACTCCGGACCTGACCAGAAGCTGCTGGATGCCGTGCGGCGTGCAGGGCAGATAGTCCGGCTCCCCTATCATCAATTTTCCCACATTTACCGGATGAAATCCATCCACGTCCTTTTTCGGGTTGATGGCGTAGAGGACGGCCGTTTCATCAAGGTGTTTGGGCAGAGGAAGCTGCACCAGTATACCATGTATTTTAGGGTCCTTGTTCAGCCGGTCGATGAGGGCCATCAGCTCGTTCTGCGCGGTCTTCTCCGGCAGGTCAATGCGTTCTGAGTAGATACCCAGTTCGGTTGAGGTCTTTTCCTTCTGTCCCACGTAGACCTGGGAGGCGGGGTCGGCACCTACCAGCACGGTAACCAGCCCCGGCACCAGTTTGTGCTTTGCCTTTAGCTCGGCAATCTCCTGTCGCAATTCCTCGCGGATTTGCTGGGCAATCTCCTTACCGCTGATAATCTTGGCTGTCATTTCCTCCTCCTTTAAAGCGTTTTTGTCGCCTGGGCTTTATTCCCCAGCAGTTCTGCCATCAGGGTATCAACCGCCTTGGCTGCCCGGCATTCGGGCAGGTCCAGAAGCGGTTTTATCGCCATATCAAATTCACCGATTGTCTCGTCCAGCGGAATGATGGCGGCCGGCACCATTCCCAGCCTGTCCAGTTCCTCTTTGACGTGCCGGTCAATGCCCTCAGGCACCATATTTATAATAACCGACTGCCTCTTCACCACCAGCTTGAGTTCAGCCACCAGTTCTTTAATGCGGGCGATGGCGCGGACGCCTTTCACGGTGTGGTTGGCCACGAGCAGCAGCTCGTCAATGTTCTGCGTGGTGCGGCGGCTCAGGTGTTCCATCCCGGCTTCATTATCCATGACGATGTACTGGTAGTTGCCGGACATGCTGTCCATGAATTTGCGCAGTAGCAGGTTGGGGTAGCAGTAGCAGGCGGGACCTTCGCCCCGCCCCATGGTCACCAGGTCCAGGCCCTTGCTCTCCACCATGGCATCGTTCAGCCTGATTTCCAGGTAGGCTTCCTTGGTCAGCCCCGGCGGGATATTGATTTTTTCTTCGTTGAAGGTGGCGATGATGGCGCCCACGGTCTGCCTGACACTGAGCCCCAGGCTCTCGCCCAGGTTGGCATTGGGGTCAGCATCCACGGCCAGAATCGGCCCCAGGCCGTTCTGCTTTAGGTAGCGTATGACCAGGCTGGCCACGGTGGTCTTGCCGCTGCCGCCTTTGCCCGCCACCGCGATGTTGAAACTCAAACTCTTTGCCTCTCTTTGGCGTTATTATTTGGCCTGCGGGCAAGCCTTTGGCTCACCCCGGGGAATTCCCTGGCATTGGTATGCGGCAGGAACAGCGCCGCCACATAATTGTTCATGAAGTCAACGTTCTCGCTCAGTTCCAAATTGGTCATCATCTGGGCCACTCTGCGGGCGTCATCCAGCAGGTCGGTGGAGAATGATGTCAGCCTGGCGCCCAGTAACGACCCGTTGCCGATAAAGATAAACTTGTCCTCAGGCAGTTCCGGCAGCAGGCCGATGGTGATGGCCCGTTTAATGTCCAGGCTGCTGCCGAAGGCGCCGGCGATGATTACCTGGTCAAAGTTACAGCCCTCAGCGCTCACGCTTTTGCACAATGTCTGGCAGCCGGCGTACATGGCCGCCTTGGCCCGCATCAGGTTGTCAATATCCACCTCGGTAATCACGATATCGCTGCCGGTCTGCGTTTCCCCGGCTCTGGCCAGGACGTACTCGTAGCCGTCAGCGCCCGGCCTGATTCGCTTGGTGGGCAGGTTCTGGTTAAATTTACCATTCTGCCCGATGATGCCGGCCTCAAGAAGCTCGGCGACTATATTAATCAGGCCGGAGCCGCAGATGCCTTTCGGCCTGGCATTGCCGATGGTGCCAATTTTCGGCTCAAAATTTTTATGGCTGATTTTGACGTCCTCAATGGCACCGGCGGTGGCGATGATGCCATGTTTGATGCCGCCCCCCTCAAATGCCGGCCCCGCCGAGCATGAGGCCGTGACCATCCAGTCCGAGTTGCCAATGACTATCTCGCCGTTGGTGCCGATGTCCATGAAGAAGGTCAGCGCTTTTCTCTGGTGCACGCCCGAGCCGACAATCCCGGAAACAATGTCTCCGCCCACATAGCTGGCCACCGCGGGGAAGGTGAACAGGTAGGCGTGGTCGCCGACCTTTATCCCCAGAGAGTTTGCCGGCACCGGAGGGAAAAAATTGGCCACGGGCGTGTAAGGTGCCAGCCTGAGGTACTGCGGGTTCAAACCGAGCAGTATCTGGGTCATGGTGGTGTTGCCGGCGACCATAACATGGCTGATGCGTTCCACTTCAACCTTGCTTTGGGCCTGAAGCTCGCCGATAACGGCATTAATGGTGCCGACTACTGCCTGCTGCAATTTCTTCAGGCCGCCGGGTTTCTGGCAGTAGGCAATGCGGGTGATGACATCTTGTCCGTAGCTTATCTGGCCATTGTAGGCCATGCTCTCGGCGAGGACACGGCCGCGGTTTAAATCCAGCATCTGGCCGCAGACGGTGGTGGTGCCGATGTCAAAGGCCAGCGAATAATGTCTGTCTCTGGTG
>VGOH01000153.1 GCA_016875955.1 Chloroflexota bacterium | reverse complement strand
GACCTGCTTAATGGTAGCGCGGGAAGCCATGGAGGAGGTCGTCAAGATGGGAGTTCCCCGGCAGGCGGTCCTAGATTTTCTGCTCGGCCACATCCGCACCACGGTGGCCATTGTCTGGGACTTCGCCGGTGCGCCGGTTTCCGATGGCGCTAAGCTGGCCGCCACCAAGGCCATGAAGGAGATTTTTCAGCCCGACTGGAAGAAGATACTGAAAATCGAGAACATCAAGCAGAGCGTCAAGGACATCACCGGGGCCATAGGCTAGGGCAACCGAACCGCGGTCAGTGCCGTCGGTAGCTCTTCGGCAGTCTCCTGAAGTAGGTCAGCGCGCCCTTCAGGGTCCGCCTGATTTCTCTCGGCCCCAGAATCAGCTGTTTCAGCTTCATCAGCACATATCTGGGCCGGAGGTAGTACTCGCGGTTGGCCCGCAGGCAGAACGCCTCAATTTTTTCCGCGGGAAGCCCCGGAATATTGAGCACGCTGCGGTACATGCCGACCTCGTCGGCCCAGTCGGAAAACTTATCGGAAGCGAGATAATTATTTTCCTTGGCCCACTGATAAGCCTCCGTCCCCGGATATACCAGCAGCGGGAAAAACTGCATGGTGTCGCAGTTCAGGTCTTTGGCCATTTGCAGGCTCTTCTCCATCGTCGCTGCGGTCTCGCCAGGGTTGCCTATTATAAAACAGCCGTGGACCAGCAGGCCGGCCTTTCTGGTATCCTGCACGAATTGCCGTATCTGCTCAACCGTTATCCCCTTCTGCATCATGTTCAGCGATTGCTGGTCGGCGCTCTCAAACCCAACGGTGACCAGTCGGCAGCCGGCATTTCTCATCCAGCGCATTGTCTCCAGCTCCAGGCTGACCCGCACGTTGCAGTACCATTTTATCTTTATGCCGCGCTCAAGTATGAGACGGCATATCTCCTTAGTCCTTTCCTGGTCAACGGTGAAAGTATCATCCTCAATGCCGATTTCTCGCACCTCGGGCAAATTCTCCACTATCCACTGGAACTCATCGACCACATTAACGGCGCTGCGCGGCCGGTACTTGCGGCTATGAAACGTCTGGGGGTAGACGCAGAAGAAGCACCGGTAGGGGCAGCCGCGGCCGGTGATGAGCATGACCATGGGGTAATTGGCCGCGGCAAAATAATAGTCGCGAATGTTCAGGTGCTGTTTATAGACTTCGCTGACCATGGGTAATTCATCGACGTTCTCAATGAGGGCCCGCGGCTTATTGACAATAATCTCATCGCCCTCTCTGAAGACAAGCCCGTCCACCGTTCTCAGGTCTTCACCTCTCTCCAGACAGAGGGCCAGGTCACGGATGGTATAGTCATACTCACCGACGGCGACAGCGTCCACCTTTTCACCCAGCTTCAGCGTTTCCTCTGGAAGCGCCGAGGGGTGGGTGCCCACCAGCGTTATGAATGACGAAGAAAAGCACTCCTTGAGCTGTGCCGCTACCTGCACATCATGATAAATGCTCGGCGTGCTGGTATCGACCACAATGAGCTGCGCAGGCATTTCCTTGGCCCTCGCCAGAACATCGGCCACAGAAAGCCCCTGTGCCGGCGCGTCAATGAGCTGAACCAGAAAGCCGTTTTGCTCCAGGACGCCGGTGGCATAGGCCAGCCAGAAGGGATAATATATTGTGCCGCCCAGGGTAACCGCCGGGCTCCGGGACGTCCTGGAAAATCTGCCCTTGAAAGGAGGGTTCAGCATCAGGACGTTCATTTCGGCACTTCCCCGGCCGCCTTCGCCATCTTGCGCGGCCGAAATATCTCTTTCCAGAAACCGACGGTATAGCACAGGTGCTCAAGGATGAAGACAACCGGGACGGTAACCAGATATCTGGCATCTTTCTCCCTGATGGCAAAGTACAGACCGTGCAGACCGACCATAACCAGATATAATCCGATAATAGCTGCCAGAATCCAGCGGCTGGCGATAAGCGTCAGCAGGAGCAGGGGAGCCAGCAGCGGCGGCAGCACCGGCCAGTCCCACACCCCACACTCCTTCCGCCAGCCGCCGTAACGGTACATATTCCTGGCGAACTCCCTCAGGCCCCGGCTGTGGTCGTGAAGAACAGTGGCATTCCTGACGTAACGCAGCTTCCCAAATTTCAACAGCCTGGCGTTCAGTTCCGTCTCGTCAGCCCCGGACAAATCCGGGTCAAAGCCGCCAGCCTGCCAAATATCGCTCTTTCGGTACATACTGTTGCTGCCGCTGATGCTCTTCACAAAGCGGTCGGAAAAAGAGGCGCCACCCTGGACAGACCGACCGCTGCCCAGCAGGGTAGCGAAGGCTAGGTTGATTGAATTCGTCCATATCCCCCGGCCGATGTTCTTTATGCCGCCCCCCACGCCGACAACACCTTCCCCAAACCCATCGGCGAGATTTTGCAACCAGTTTTTATCGGGAATGCAATCGCCATCAGTGAAAGCGAGATAATCACCCTCCGCGTGTTCCACCCCAATCTGCCGGGCGGCGCCGGCGGCACCATAGTCCTGATAAAATATCCTGACCGGGAAATGCTGGGCCCGTGCCGCAGTGCCGTCAGTTGAGCGCCCGTCAACCACAATGACCTCATGCGGGGGCAGCGACTGGGCAAAGACCGCCTGCAGACACTGTTCAATCTTCCCGGCCATGTTTTTCACCGGGATGATAACTGATATCTTGACTGATTTCGGTACCATCAATAAATTGCCCCGCCTGATATTGGTGATAATTGATGCCCTGTTGGCCTTTAGCCAGCCCTTTTTATGCTACCATTATAACCCAGACCGAATATGAAAATCATGAGTACGTCTGATTTCTTATCCGATGGGCACCCGGATTGACCATCACCACAGGCTGGTCACTGGTAAGAAAGTACTGGCCGAGGGCATCCAATCCAGTATAAGGCGATTTCATTCGCACCTGCTCAACGTACCATGCAGGGTGACTTCATGTCCCACAAACGGTCATATTTAGCCGAAATTATCACAAAATTATAGTAAAAATAATGACAAATGATTTGACAATCAATAATTTATATACTTACAATAAATTTACTAACATCAAAATAGAGTAATGGAGTGTAGCGCAATGAAAAGATTCAGTGTTAAGAAATGGGCTAGACTGGCCGCGGTCGTTGCTGTCCTGGCTCTTCTGCTGGTGCTGCCGATTCAGCAGTATACAGCCTACGGCCAGGGCTATGGTGACGGACAACCACCAGCCACCACCGGCGGGAGCACCGGCGGCGCCACCACTTCCGGAGGCGTATTCACTACAACAGTCAGTTTCAAATCGGATGACCAGAATCTTACCGTCCTCATTCCCAGA
>VGOH01000152.1 GCA_016875955.1 Chloroflexota bacterium | reverse complement strand
GCCCGGGTATTCAATGGCGAAATCGTCAGCGCCGATAGCCGTCAGGTTTACCGGCACATGGATATCGGCACCGCCAAGCCCGGTGCACAGGAGCAGGCGCAGGTCCGGCACCACCTGATAGATATCGTTGCGCCGAACCAGAACTTCAGCCTGGCACAGTTCCAGAAGCTGGCCCTCAGCGCCATCAATGATATATACCAGCGTCATAAATTGCCTATTTTAGCCGGCGGCAGTGGACTTTACGTTTGGGCTCTTCTGGAAGGATGGCAGCTCCCAGAGGCGAAACCTGACCCTGAACTGAGACACCGTCTGGAAAAACAGGCGGCCGATGCCGGGCAGGAAAGCCTCTATGCCGAACTGGTGAATATCGACCCAGCGGCCGCGCAAAAAATCGACCCGCACAACGTGCGGCGGGTGATAAGGGCCCTGGAGGTAAGCCGCCAGATTGCTCAGGCCTCATCCCGACCTGAACGTAAAAAGTCGTTGCCTTACCACACGCTGATAATTGGCCTTACTGCTGACCGAAAAGAGCTTTACCGGCGGGTTGACCGGAGGGTGGACGAGATGATAAAGCGGGGGCTGGTCGCCGAGGTGGAAAAATTGGTCAATATGGGGTATGATAGCTTACCAGCCATGAACAGCATCGGCTACAAACAGGTAGCCATGTTTCTCAGGGGCGAGATAAGTCTGGAGATGGCGATACAGCAGGTAAAATACGAGACGCATCGTTTTATTCGCCATCAGTATGCCTGGTTCCGCCCGACTGACGAGCGGATTCACTGGTTCGATGTGGCTCAGCTTCAGGAAACGGAAATAGAAGAGCTTGTCTCTGGATTCTTAAAGGGCAAGGGAAAATGAAGTTCACCAAGCTGCAGGGCACCGGAAATGATTTCGTGCTGGTGGAAACCGGCGATGAAAGGCGCGACTGGTCAAAGCTGGCGCTGGCCATGTGCGAGCGTCACTTTGGTATTGGCAGCGATGGCCTGCTGCTGTTGCTGCCATCTGAAAGCGCGGACTTCCGCATGCGCATGTTCGACCCGGACGGCTCCGAGGCGGAGGCCTGCGGCAACGGTATCAGATGCCTGGCGCGTTATGTTTATGAGCGGGACATGGTGCCGGCTGGTGCCGACCACATATCTGTGGAAACGATAGCCGGCGTGAGACAGCTCAAGCTTTATGAAAAATCCGGTAAGCTTATAAGTGTTCAGGCTGGCATGGGCGAGCCCAGGTTTAACGCTGAAGAAATACCGGCAAAGATTGAGCAGGGCAGGGGACAGTTAGTCTACACTGGAAAAATGATTGGCTATCCGGTCAAAGTGGCCGGCATTGATATGGTTCTCAACCTTGTTTCAATGGGTAACCCGCACGCGGTCTACTTTCAGAAGAAGCCGGTAGCCAACTTCCCGTTATCTCAGGTCGGGCCGGAGGTGGAGCATTCGGCCATTTTCCCACGCCGCACCAACTTTGAGGTCGCCCGCGTGGTAAATGAAAAAAAGATAGAGGTCCGCACCTGGGAGCGGGGTGTCGGGGAGACACTGGCATGCGGTAGTGGTGCCTGTGCCGTGGCCGTAGCTGCCCGGTTACATGGCTATACTGGCAATAAAGTTAACATAAAATTGCTGGGCGGCGCATTGCAGCTGGAATGGGACGGCGCCGGTGAAGTATTGATGACCGGCCCGGCAGAAACAGTATTCAACGGCGAATGGCCAGATTAAGGAGTCAGTAATGAGATTAGCCAAGCGTGTTGAAAAATTACCACCGTACCTTTTCGTTGAAATCAGTCGTAAGATAGCCGAGAAAAAAGCCCGGGGCGAGGAAGTCATCAGTTTCGCCATTGGCGACCCCGATATCCCCACGCCGCCGCACGTTATCGACCGGCTCTGTGAGGCAGCCCGCGACCCGGTCAATCACCGTTACCCGGAATCGGACAGCCTGCCGCAGCTGCGCCGGGCGGTGGCGGAATGGTATAAAAAGCGCTTCGGCATTGACTTTGACCCCGATAAGGAAGTGCTGCCTTTGATTGGCTCCAAAGAGGGCATCGGGCATATCTCTTTCTGTTTCATCGGCCACGGGGACATCGCTCTGGTGCCTGACCCGGGATACCCGGTCTATTCGGTGAGCGCCATGCTGGCCGACGGCGAGCCGTATTACCTGCCGCTCAAGGAGGCCAACAACTGGCTGCCTGACCTCGATTCCATTCCCAGTAATGTTCTTGATAGGGCCCGGCTTTTATGGATTAACTACCCCAACAACCCCACCGCCGCCGTCGCCGACCTCAAGTTCTTCGAGCGAGTCGTCCAGTTCGCCAAGCAGCACAACCTGGTGGTGTGCCACGATGGCCCATATACCGAGGTCGCTTATGACGGGTACCAGCCGGCGAGCTTTATGCAGGCGGAAGGCGCCAGGGATATCGGTGTGGAATTTCACTCTCTCTCTAAAAGCTACAACATGACCGGCTGGCGCATCGGCATGGCGGTGGGCAATGCCACCATGATAAACGCGCTGATGAGGCTGAAATCGAACCTGGACTCGGGAATCCCGCAGGCGATACAGTATGCCGCCATAGCGGCACTGACCGGACCGCAGGACTGCATCCAGGAGCATAATGCTATCTACCAGCGGCGGCGCGACCTGATTATCGAGGTTCTGAACAATATCGGGCTGAAGGCAAAGCCGCCCAAGGCCAGCCTCTATATCTGGGCCAGAGTCCCGGAAGGCTACAATTCTATGGACTTCACCGCAGATTTACTGGACAAGGTAGGGGTGGCGGTCACTCCCGGGATAGGGTACGGCAGGAGTGGAGAAGGCTATGTGCGTTTATCCATGACCATACCGGATGCATTGCTGGTTAAGGGGTTGTCGCGGTTATCCGGCTGGCGCAATACCCGTCGGCGGACAGTGAAGAAATAAGTTGACATAAAGAGGCATCAGGTTACGAAAGGAACAGTCCTCACCCGAAGCGGCCCGGAACGGGCCTTCCTGGTGGCGGTGGAGTCCCAAGACACCACGAGCAGGTGGTCGGCCAAGGCATCAATTGAGGAACTATCGCTGCTGTGCCGCACCGCCGGCGCCAGTGTGGTCGGCAAGACAATCCAGAGACTACCAGCGCCATCTAACACACATTACGTCGGCAAAGGCAAACTTGAGGAGCTAATTACCCAGAGAGAACAGGTCGGCTATGACGTTGTCATCTTTGATGATGAGCTGACGCCGCGGCAGCAGCGCAATCTGGAAGAAGCCCTGCAGGTGAAGGTTATCGACCGCGTGGCGCTGATTCTGGACATATTTGCCCGGCGCGCCCACACCCGTGAGGGCCAGCTTCAGGTGGAGCTGGCTCAGCACCAGTACCTTCTGCCCCG
>VGOH01000151.1 GCA_016875955.1 Chloroflexota bacterium | reverse complement strand
GAACATCGTTATCCGGACCATAATCGTCAAGGGCGGGAAAGCCTATTTTCAGGTGGGCGGCGGGATTGTCTTTGATTCCGAGCCAGAGGCCGAATATCAGGAAACGCTGGACAAGGGCAAAGCGCTCGTTCAGGCGCTCAAGCTGTCCTCGCGGGTGGCGGTGGAGACAACACCATGATTCTGGTCATAGATAACTACGATTCTTTCACCTACAACCTGGTCCAGTACCTCGGGGAGCTGGGCTGGAAGCCCGTTGTCTTCCGCAACGACCGCGTCACGCTGGCGCAGATAGCAGAAATGGCGCCCAGCCACATCATCATCTCGCCCGGCCCCTGCACGCCGCTGGAGGCAGGCATCTCCAACGACGTTGTCCGGCAGTTCCGGGGGAAGATACCCATTCTGGGGGTATGCCTGGGGCACCAGTGCATCGGTTACGCCTATGGTGGCCTCATCAGAAGGGCGATGCTGCCCGTTCACGGCAAGACCTCGCTCATCTACCACGATGGCGATACCGTCTTCAAGGGGCTGCCCTCGCCGCTGGTGGGCGGCCGCTACCATTCGCTGGTGATTGACTCGGATAAGCTGCCTGACACGCTTGAAGTCTCGGCCCGTACCGAGGAAGGGGAGATAATGGGAGTGAGAAACCGGGAGGATATGGTGGAGGGCATTCAGTTCCATCCTGAGTCCATACTGACCGAGAAGGGCCACGAGATACTGGCCAACTTCCTGAGCCTGCCCAGGCATCAGAAAGAAGCGGTCGGGGTAAAGTGATGGCGGAAATCGTCTATCTCAATGGTGCTCTCATTCCCCGTCCTCAAGCAAAAGTCGCGGCGTTTGACCATGGTTTCCTCTACGGCTGCGGCCTGTTTGAGACCATGCGCGCCTATAATGGGCAGATATTCCTTCTGGACAGGCATGTAAAAAGGCTCAGACAGTCCGCGGAATGGCTCGGGATGAGCGAGGCGCTGGCTGGTATTAACCTTGCGCAGGCGTGTCTGGATACTTTGAAAGCCAATAAACTGAAAGAGGCACGCCTGCGGCTGACCGTTGCCGGGGGAGAAGCCGGCCCGTTTCCGGGCAGGGAACAGAGCGCCGCCACTGTGCTGGTGGCGGCCAGCGCCTATACCCCGCTGCCAGACACAGCTTACGCAAAGGGCTATAAAGCGCTTATTTCCAGCTTCCGGCGTGACAGCCAGTCGCTGCTATCCAGGCTGAAGAGCACCAGCTACCTGCTCAGCCTGCTGGCAAAGAGAGAGGCGGAGAGCGCCGGCATGGACGAGGCGCTGCTCCTCAACGAACGCGGCAATATTGCCGAGGGCAGCATCAGCAATGTCTTTTTCGTAAGACAGGGCGAGCTGGTCACGCCGCCGGTGGCGAGTGGCATATTGCCGGGCATCACCCGGGAAGCGGTGCTGGAACTCGCCGCAGGGTCAAAAATAAGGGCCATTGAGGCTGATTTAAGGGTATCTGATATATCAGGCTTTGACGAGGCTTTCCTGACCAACTCAGTGCTGGAGATAATGCCGCTGGTGGCCATCAGGGATAGTGCCGGTAAAATGGTCAATATCGGCTCAGGAAAGCCGGGCGAGATAACCAAACAGCTTATGAGAGCCTTTCGGCAGATGGTGGCACGGGAAACCGGGTAGCCGATTCCTTACGGATATATCGCCAGCGCCTCAAGCCCGGTAGTCTCGGGCAGCCCCAGCATCAGGTTCATGTTCTGGACTGCCTGCCCCGCCGCCCCCTTCACCAGATTGTCGATGGCGCTGATGGCAATGAGTCGGCCAGTTCTTTCATCAATGGTGGGGTAGACCAGGCAGAGGTTGTTGCCCCAGGTGTGCTTGGTATGGGGCGGCGCCTCGGTGACCTGGGTGAACGGCTCGTTCTGATAGAAATCAAGGTAGAGCTGGCGAAGTTCCTCCTTGCCCTTTTCGCCCTTGCCGATTCTCCCTGTGACCAGCGGCGCATAGGCAGTGGTCAGTATGCCGCGGGTCATCGGTATCAGATGCGGGATGAAGGTGACCGATGGCCTGGCCAGTCCGAGCTTCTTGAGCTCCTGCGTTATCTCGGGCAGGTGGCGGTGGCCGCCCAGCGCGTAGGCAGATACATCCTCGTTGGCCTCGGCGTAATGCGTCTGCAGGTTGAGGCTGCGCCCCGCCCCGGAGATGCCTGACTTGCTATCAATGATGATGTCCCTGGTGATGATTCCAGCCTTGACCGCTGGCGCCAGGGCCAGGATGGCGCCGGTGGGGTAGCAGCCCGGGTTGGCCACAACCCTGGCCAGGGCGATATCCGTGCGGTAAAGCTCGGGCAGGCCGTAGGCGGCCTTTGCCAGAAGTTCCGGGGAGGGATGTTCAAAGCCGTACCAGCGCGGGTAATCTTTAGCGTCGTTGAGGCGAAAATCGGCGCTGATGTCCACCACCCTGATGCCCTTTTCCAGCAGGGGCAGGATGACCTCGGCGCTCTCCTTGTGCGGCATGGCGGAGAAGGCGAGGTCGACCTTGCCCATCTCGGCGGATATGGTGAGCCCGAGGGTGCTCATGTGGGGGAAAACCGCACCCAGCTTTTGCCCCGCGGCGCTGCGCCCGGTGACCGAGACCAGCTGGGCTCCCGGGTGTCCGTGGAGAATCCGCGCCAGCTCAATGCCGGCATAGCCGGTGACGTTGATGATGCCAATCCTGGTCTTTTTCATTCTTCAATGACCCAGCAGTGGTTGCAGATTTTGGCGCCGTAGGCGAGCTCTTTGTCCCGCACCATCTTCAGCTTGGGGTGCAGGAGAGCAGCCACCGCGTAATCGGAGTCGCAGTACTTCTGGCAGAGCTCGGGGAGGCCGGCCTCTTTGCAGACGTCATACTGCGGGCACCTGGTAAACTCTATGCAGAGCTGCCTGGGCGTGGCCTTGACGACCTTCAGTTCCGGCCTGACCTTGGCCTGCGCTTTGAACCAGTCGCCCATCGCTTTGAGGATATCGCCGGGTGGCACGCTGGCCAGGCGACCTTTCCAGTTATCGGCGCCGTACTTTACCCAGGCTTTCTCAATTATCTCCAGGGCCTTTTCTTTGCCCAGCTCGGCGATGAACTCTCTGGCGAAATAGATGGCCAGCCGGAGCTGCTCTCTGACCAGTTTCAGTCTTTCCTCGTAGTCGGCCATTGCTTTATCCTTTCCCCGTTTTCTGGCGACGGGGGCGCTCTTTAACTCATGGCTGCCGAGCCAGGATTCGAACCTGGGCTAGAGGATCCAAAGTCCCCTGTGCTACCACTACACAACTCGGCATATATGTGGTCAGGTGTCTTCTTTTTTCACTCCTCTGGTGCCGAAGGTCGGAGTCGAACCGACACGGAAGTTGCCCTCCAACAGTTTTTGAGACTGTCGCGTCTGCCA
>VGOH01000150.1 GCA_016875955.1 Chloroflexota bacterium | reverse complement strand
TATGACGCATTTTGCTTTCGGCAACTATAATTGGCCCATTTCGGAACTTTATTTTGGCCCACCTTAAATGGTTGATAATCATCATCATCCCGTCTTTTTGGCGGGTTTTTGCTTGTTACCTTTTTGCGCAAGCAACTTTTCATGTGTTAAAACCGGTCCCAAACCCATGGTAAATACTTTTCATTGAA
Organism: Chloroflexota bacterium; assembly: GCA_016875955.1. Taxonomy (GTDB): domain Bacteria; phylum Chloroflexota; class Dehalococcoidia; order Dehalococcoidales; family RBG-16-60-22; genus E44-bin89. Next base: position 3,198 of record VGOH01000150.1, on the reverse strand, counting down.
TGGCTTGTCGACAATCCATATCTTTACATCGCCTTTTTGTCGCTTCGTCAGTTGACTGTTTGGTCCACGCTTTCTTGAGCTGCCCGACCTTCCTTTGGAGATATTCCCGATAATCGGCCGGAATTGGGTGATCCCGGAGTTCCGCGATCAGTCCCTGAAAATAAGCCAAACTTGCAATTGGTTCTATGGAGCCGCCGTTGAGCATCGAGATCAGCTTCCGGCAAGCGCCCAGGAGCAAAGCATCCTGAATCTGCTGCAACGGAATGTGGCGTTGTTGAAACTGATCGGCGATCCGGGCATCGTGCGCATTGAACTTCCCGGCGGTGCAACCAAGGGAAAGAAAAGTGCTGCGCACCGCCTCCACATATGCGTCATGCGAGACGTCCTCAGAGGTGCGCTGATATGGCCAGTACTCCTCCCGAACCTCAAAACGGGTGCGGGCATGTTGGTTTTTCCCCATGCGAATGTTGCACACCCCCTTGCGTCCAAGTTCCTGGATATACTTGCCGATAATGCGCCGGGATTTGCCCAAGGCACCAGCCAATTCAGTTTGCACGGCCTGATACTTTCCCGTCTGCCGATCTGCCTCAAGACAGACGTAGGCAAACATTTTGAAAGCGCCATCGGAAAGCAAGGGGAGTGTCTTGCGAAACGAATTGCCGGCAGCGAACCATCCGGAGCGTTCCTTCAAACGGAGATTGCCGGGGCAGGAATGCATAGTGTTATCATTCATGACTTTCATCTCTCCCTCCCGCTCGGGCTTTCTTTTTCCGGGCCTCCAGGGTTCGACGGAAGCGGTAAGATTCTTTCCCGGTGTCGATGATATGGGCACGATCCGTAACCCGATCTATCATGGCCTTGCACAGCCGCGGGTTAGTAAACACCTGCGTCCATTCGGAGAATGGTAAGTTGGTCGTGAAAATTAGCGCCGCCCGTTCCGCCCTTTCCGAAACCACCTGGTAGAGAAACTCCGCGCCCACGTCGGCCAGCGGCACATATCCCAGCTCATCGACGGCGACCAAATCGTAGCGAAACCAGCGGGCTAGCAGGCGCCCGACCCGATTCTCGTTGCGGGCGTCGACAAACTCGTTCACCAAAGCCGTGGCGGTGGTGAATCGGACCCGCCGCTTTTGCCGGCAAGCCGCCACGCAAAGAGCTGTGGCCAAGTGGGTTTTACCGGTGCCGCACTCGCCTATCAGCACTACCGGTTCCGCGCGATCGATATAGCCACCTTCTGCCAAATCCCGGATCTGAGCTGCCGAGATGGTCGGCGCCTGGGAGAAATCAAAATCCTCAAGCGTCTTCATTCTCGGCAAATGCGCCTCCTGAATCCGCCGTTGAACCGTGCGGCGTTCCCGCTCTTCGATTTCCGCCGCCAGAAGCGCCTCCAGATACTCGGTGTGGCTTTGCTTGGCTTTGACCGCTTCCACTGCAAGCCGGACAAATTGGGAACTGATGGTAGGCATATGTAAGAATTTGCATTGTTGCCGGATGGCGGCTTCCACCACTGCTGCCTGCGGTTCGCTCATGGCATCACCTCCACGGCAGCAAGCAGCTGATCGTAGTCACTCATCACCGGCAGCGGCCGCTGGTAATAATTGAGCGGACCGACATCGATCGGCTCCGAACGGCTGCGATCAAGTTGCTCAGCGGTTATGAGGTAGCGAATGGTCGATACGTCACAGCTACCCATATCAAGCGCCAACTCCACCGCCTGGCGCAGCTTTTCGTACCCATGGACCTTCCCCAGCCTCAGCAGATCAATCATGCTGCGCGTGCCATTTTGCCTGCCGTTACGCATCATCAGCTGTTCCCAGATCCGGTCATAACTGGCCGGCCACCGTCCCTTTTGCCGCCACTGCTCCAGCGGTTTACTCCCCGCCAGAGCTCCCGGCTTGTGCTCCAGCGGCTCCAGGTAGTGTTCCAAATCGAGAATCTCTTGAAGCCGGCTATAGGAGCGTTCGTGACGGGCAACGCACTGTCCCTCGTGCCACAATTCAATGTGGCTCGGACGGATCTTTGCCTGGACTTGCACTCCCACCCTAACCGGAACCGAGTAGAAGTTCATGCGCACCTTCGCTCGTCCCATCCCATCCACTATCGGGAAGCTGACTTCAGCCAGATCAAATCCTTCTGCCGCCAAAGGGAGCAGATGTTGCTTTTCTGCAAGAACCGCCTGGCCAACCGTCATTTCCCGGCCGGCAATCTTGCGTTGCTCGTCTTGATAACAGGCCGCCGGCAGTTGGGCGTTCAAATCGTCCAGATCCCGAGCTTGCGGAACCGGAACCCAGTGATTGCGGCGGTAGTAGCCGCCTTCCCCCTCGATACCTCCCTTCTCATGGGCATGGTTGACCCCGGGATTGCAGAACACCGCCTCAAACCGCCAATGCGATCGGAAAGCGATGAAACGGGCGGTCTCCTCCCGGCGGTGTCCCCGCAGGATCCGCTTGACCGCTGCGGCCAAGTTGTCATACCGCAGGCGCCGGAAGACCCCGCCAAATCGTTGGAATGCTAGCTCGTGTCCCTCCAGAAAGGCCTGTTGAGTCGCCCGGAGATAGGCATGATGAAACGAGGCGCCACTGGCCATGCTGCGCATCGCGAAGACCTGCAAGCACGTCCGCTCACCCCCGAGGTCGGCGTAAGCTTCATACCAATCCACCTGCGCCTCCGATCCCCAGGGGTAGCTCTGCGGGATGCAAGTCTCACGCCCGATCAGACCCAGGATTAACCGGCGCTTCCGGACATACTTACGAACCGTTCTCTCACTAATCGAAAGACCGGGGTTGTGGTCTTTGAGCCGCCGCCAAATGCGGTGGGCCGTGTGCCGCTGCTTCCGTGGGGCATCCCGGTCTTCCTCCAACATGGCTTCGATTTGTGGAATGAATGCTTTCAGTTTCCAATGATCTCGATGTGGCCTTTTGCGCGCCGATGGGATGGCATTGCCAATAGCCTCCCGAACCATCCTGCGATGAACTCCGAGCTTACGCGCCACGCCAGAAATGGTACCCTCCCCGAACTCGTATTCCCTTCGGATAAACTCAAATAGTTCCACCTTTTTCCTCCAATCCATACCTCAACCTCCATCCCATAACTGATCCTGGGATGGATTATTTGGCAGGAAACGGGGTGGGCCAAATTAAAGTTCCGAAGTGGACCAAATTAGAGTACCGAAATCAGGCGGCCTTTTCCAAGCGCAGC
>VGOH01000149.1 GCA_016875955.1 Chloroflexota bacterium | reverse complement strand
ATGAAACGCGGCCTCATTGACGCCTATGAGTGCAGCTCACCCCGCTTTGACTGGGAAATGGGCCTGCAGGAGGTAGGCAAGTATATTTACCTCTGCCCCATCCGGGCGCCCACCGAGGTCTATATGTTGCTGGTCAAGACGAGCAAGTTCATGGCGCTGCCCGATGACCTCAAGGTACTTCTTGAGGACCTGGCCGTGGCCGAGACCTGGGACTACCACGACAAGCTCATCGCCGGTGACGCCCAGGCGCTGCAGAACTTCAGAGACTACGGGAACGTCCTGGGGCCTCTGCCCGCGGCAATAGAGGAGGAGTTCGGTAAAACGGCCCTAGCCTACATCGATGGAGAGATGGTAAAGGACCCCGGGTTCCTGGAAGTAGCGACGTCCCAGCGCAACTTTGCCAAGATGTGGAATGACCTGTACGGGCTTCCTTCCTGGGCCAAATGGTCATTCAAATAGTGCCCGGTTAGCTACTGACAGCCAAACTTAGCTTGTCCCCGCTCCGGGCTTTGCCCCGGAGCGGGGCATGGCATAAGGTTAACTTCAGAAATGAAATAAAAGATGAAAAAAATAGTTAAAGCGATAGACCGTCTTAATGACCGGGTAGGCATGGGGGTGAGATGGCTTTCCCTCGTCTTTATCGGTGTCATCTGTACCGAGGTGTTCATGAGGTATGTGCTTAACCACCCGACGACAACATTGCCCATAACAGCTCAAATGACCGGGGCCTCCTTTTACGCCCTTTCCTGGGGGTATGTCCACCTCAACCGCCGCCACATCAGGGTAGATGTTATTTACGTACACCTGCCGAATACTGTCAAAATCTTCATCGATGTGGTCTGCGCGCTGCTCTTTCTCTTCCCGCTCATCTTTTTGATTTCCTACAGCGGCTGGAACTGGGCGTGGTTTGCCTGGGAAACCAAGGAGAAGTGTCTGGCTAGCTGGTGGTACCCCATAATGGGCCCGGTCAGAACCGCCGTCCTTATTGGATTCCTCCTGTTTGCCCTCCAGGGTATTGCCACGCTCTACCGTGATATCTATTCTCTAGTGAGGCATGAAGAGCTATGATTCATATCAGTCCAGAGTTAGTCACCATAGTCATGCTCTGTGGCATCCTGTTCTTCGTCATGATGGGCTACCCGCTGGCCATTGTGGTCGGCGGTATGGCCATCGTCATGGGCATCATCATGTTCGGGCCCAAAATCGCACAGGAAGTCATCTATCACCGTATGTTTGAGCTGCTGAATAACTATATCCTCCTGGCGGCGCCGGGCTTTATCTTCATGGGCATCATGCTGGGGTATTCGGGAATAACCGAAAAAATGTTCGCCGCCATGTACCTGTGGCTCAGCGGTTTCCGGGGCGGGCTGGCCATAATTACGATATTAATCGGCACCGTCCTGGCCGCTACCGTTGGCATCATCGGCGCCTCGGTCACGGCGCTGACCATCATCGCCCTGCCTGCCATGATAAAGCGGGGCTACGATAAATCCCTGGCCAGCGGCGCAGTCTGTGCCGGCGGCACCCTGGGCATACTGATTCCCCCCAGCATCATGCTGGTAATCTACGGACCGATGGCGGCACTCTCGGTAGGCAAGCTGTTTTTTGCCGCCTTTATCCCCGGGTTCGTGCTTTCCGGATTGTATTGCACCTACATCGCCATACGCTGTTTCTTCCAGAAAGAACTGGCGCCCCCGGTGCCGGTTGCGGAGAGGGCCGTCCCCTGGGCCAAGAAAACGTGGGACCTGCTCGTCTCCTTGATTCCGCCACTGGTACTTATCATGGCGGTTCTGGGAACTATTTTCATGGGCATCGCTACCCCCACCGAGGCTGCCTCCGTCGGTTCCCTTGCCGCCTTGCTTTTGGCCGTCGCTTACCGCCGGTTTAACTTTCAGATCCTTAAAGACACCATGACCGAGACCATAAAAGTCACCGGCATGGTGCTCCTGGTCGGCGCCACCGCCTATGCTTTCGTGGGCGTATTTATGCGCGCCGGCGGCGGCGATATCGTGAAAGAGATAATTCTGAGCGCCCCCGGTGGCAAATGGGGCATCTTCGCCATCATCATGTTCATCGTCTTCCTGCTGGGCTATTTCATTGACTGGCTGGGGATACTGTTCATCATCGTCCCCATCATAACGCCGGTAGCAGCCTCACTCGGTTTTGACAAGCTCTGGTTTGCCATGATGATCTGCGTTAACCTGCAGACGTCTTTCCTGACCCCTCCCTTCGCCTATGCCATCTTCTATCTCCGCGGGGCCGCTGACCCATCTCTGGGAGTGACCACAGGTGATATCATCCGCGGGGTATTCCCTTTCATTGGCCTCATCCTGATTGGGCTGGGGCTGTGCATCATCTTCCCCCAGATAATCCTCTGGCTGCCAGGGCAGATGATAACCGGTTTTAAGTAACCAAGAAAGCCTTGCGAATGACAACCGCCCCGATATTATCGGGGCGGTTGCTTTTTAAAAAGTCGTGTGAAGAATCTGTTCAAGACATATTATTTGTCATTTCTCGCATCTCTCATTATAATCTTAACAGCGCCCATGCCATGCATAAACCAGTAAAGTATATTTAACCTATTTCCCGATTTTGTGTCCCATATTACTGCCTCAGAAAGGAAAAGAGAGCCATGTCTGCAAAGCGGGTGACCGGCGCTAAAAGAAGAATCGCCGAGCGCGTGACGAGAGTATCTGACGTTGGCTTTGCCAAATTTTTAAACCTGTTCCACTCTCTGGAAGGCGGCATTTCACTGAGCGTTGGTGAGCCTGATTTCCCCACCCCCTGGCATATATGTGAGGCTGCCATTGACGCCATGAAGAAAGGTATCACCACTTACACACCAACGGCGGGGTTCCCCGAACTCCGGGAAGCCATCGCCCGGCATCTGGAAAAGCTCTACGGCATCAAATACAATCCCGAGACGGAAATCGTTGTCACCGTTGGCTCCAGCCAGGCCATGGACCTGGCCTTCCGGACGATTATAGACCCCGGCGATGAAGTTATCATGCCCGACCCTTATTACGTCTGCTACCCCTCCTGCATTGTCCTGGCACACGGCGTGCCCGTAACCGTGCCCACCAGACCGGAAAATGATTTCAAGCTGGAGCCTGACCAGCTTGAGGCCAGGATTACGCCGAAGACCAAAGTCCTCCTCTTCGGTTACCCGGCCAACCCGACGGGCACTGAACTCACCCGCGAGGAATATGCCGACATTGCCCGGGTGGCGGAAAAACACGACCTGCTGGTCATCTCGGATGAGATATACAGTCGCCTTACCTATGGGGTAAAACATACCTGTTTCCCCACGATGCCGGGGATGAAGGAGCGCACCATTCTGCTCGACGGTGTCTCCAAAGCCTACGCCATGACCGGCTGGCGCCTGGGCTACGCTGCCGGGCCGGCGGAAAT
>VGOH01000148.1 GCA_016875955.1 Chloroflexota bacterium | reverse complement strand
CATGGGCCTGGTGGTATTTGTACCAAAGGTCAATGCGCGCCCCGAAGGGCAGCTTATCCAGCTTTTCCCCACGCGCCGCCGCCAGTATCTGCTGTTTAGGCGTCATTGTCATCAGCGCGCTGACCCTCCATGGCTATACCTGAATCGGCAGCCGGCCGTACTTATCAATGAGCTCCACCACCCGGCCCACGCGATTGATATCGCCGTCAAAGGGGACATTATCGCCCATCCCCACGATGAACCGGTACCCCGGCGCCATCTCTTTAAACATATTCTTGATATAGGCGTCAAAGTCCGCGTCGCTGTACATCGGCTCGAACAGGATGGACGGTATCCCGCCCCAGATGGTCGCCCCATCGCCCAGCTGCTCACGAAATTCCTTCATGCTGACCAAGGTCTGGGGGGCGGGGGTGATGGCCTCAGCAATGTCAATGCCGGTTTCGCGGAACATGCGGTTCAGGCGCCGCATCTCGCCGTCAGTATGGGCCATGACCAGGCGCCCGCGGGCATGCAGGAACTCGCTGACCTCCTGGAACCAGGGGATAAAGTATTTGCGAAAAACCGGCGTCTGAATGTCATCACTCCAGTTGGCGCAGATGTTGAAGATTTCCAGGTCGCACTCTATCCCCACCCTCAGCTTCCTTCTCTCCAAATCTTTCACCGCCTCTATCATCTCCTCCACCCGCGCCGGGCGGTCGGCCAGCTCGTAGAAGAACTGCTCGTAGCCGATGATTTCGCGCATGACGCGCTGCACCGGCGACCAGAGCCCGCCAGCGGCGGTCATCACCATGCCGTCCTCGCCGACCTCCTCTCGCAGTTTATAATAAGGCTCAAAGTTCGCCACCGCCCCGGTATGCTCCATGACGTATTTAATTACCGGATAATCTTTTTCGCTCTTGAAAAGCTTCTCCATTTCATATTTAATCCAGGGGCCTTCCGAGGTGTCAAAGACCTCCTTTTTGGCCACGGTGCCAACGGGCGTCCGGTATTCCGTGGTGATGTAGGGCGGGTCGTTGGTCTCCACCACTTCCATGTCGCGATATTCTTCCCTGGTTACGGCAAAGAAACGCACCTCAACGCCGGCGCCCTGGTCGCGCAGGATATCTACCTGGCTCCAGCCTTTATATTTATCGGGGAGGGTGCCGTGGGCGGAGTGGTAGTTGTACCAGACGTCAATGCGCGCCCCGAAGGGCAATTTGTCCAGCTTTTGCCCCCGCGCCGCCGCCAGTATCTGCTGCTTAGGCGTTAATGCCATCAGAGCTGTGCCTCTTATAAGTTATTTGCCCAGGAGCTTGCGGCACTCCGGCACCGCCCGTCCGCCGTCATGAGCGTAGCCATCGGCGCCAATATAGTTGGCGTAGTCCTGCGTCACCGGTGCCCCACCGACGATTACCTTCACGCTGGAGCGCAGTCCGCCTTGTTCCAGCGCCTTGATGACCTTGCTGAAAACAGGCATGGTCGTGGTCAGCAGCGCCGACATGCCCAGGATATCCGGCTTCTTATCTTTCACCTCGTCGACGAATTTCTGCACCGGCACGTTGAGCCCCAGGTCAAAGACCTCAAAGCCGTTGCCGCTGAGGAAGGTGGCGACCACGTTCTTGCCGATGTCATGCATGTCGCCCTCCACGGTGCCGATGACCACCCGGCCGATGGTGGGGATGCCCGTCTTCTCCAGCATGGGTTTGAGCACTTCAAGTGCGGCCTTCAGCGCCCGCGCCGCCATGAGCATATCCGGCAGAAAGTACTCGCCGCTGGAAAACTTCTCGCCCACTGACGCCATGCCCGCCTGCAAGCCCTTAGCGATAATGTCCTTCGGATTGGCGCCGCTGGCAGCGGCGGCTCTGGTCAGCGCCACGGCCTTCTCCATGTCGCCGCGGTCAATCGCCTGTGCCAGAAGAGATATATCAGCCATGTGAAAGTCTCCTTTCTTCCCTGGTAAAGGCTAATTTATGTTTAAACTATTCAATTCTAGGTAAAAGACTCTGAATTGTCCAGTAACGAAGCCTGACATTCATGAAACGTAGAGCCGCTGCTCTTTGATGTAGCGGTTGACTGGCTCGGGGACAAGGTGGCGCACCGAGAGGCCCCTGGCCACGCGCACCCTGATATCGGTGGCGCTGATATCAATCATCGGCTCCTTCAGCAGCATCACCCGCTGCGTTATGCCCGGGATTTTCAGCTCCAGCGCTTTCAGGTCCGGCTTCTTCACGCCGGGTCGCGATGCCGCCACCAGATAACAGAGCTGGACCAGCGCTGAGGCCTCATGCCACTGCGGGAGCTGCATCAGGATGTCCTGCCCCAGTATAAAGAACAGCTCATCCTCAGTATTTAGGTCTTTTTTCAGCTGGTTAATGGTATCAATCGTGTAAGTTGGCCCAGGCCGCTGGATTTCCATTTCAGAGATTCTGAAGCCCGTCTTACCGGCGAGTGCCAGCCGCAACATCTGCAATCGGTGTTCGGCCGGCGTGATGATGCGCTCCGTCTTGAGCCAGGGCTGGCCCGCCGGCATGAAAAGCACCACGCTCAGGTTGAGCTGTTTCCGGGCCACCTCGGCCAGGATAAGGTGTCCGTTGTGCACCGGGTCGAAAGTGCCCCCCAGAATTCCTACATTCATTGAATTACCACTGCCACTCCAGAGTGCCGCATTTTACCCTGTCACCGGCCTTAATGCCTGCCTTTTCCAGCTCCCTGACAACGCCGGCCCGGGAAAGCAGGTGCTTGAGCTGGGCGCGTAACTCGTCATCGGTCACCCCCTTCATCGCCATGATGCGTTCCAGCTCCGGAACCTGGATGATAAAAACCCCGTCTTCCTGCCTTACCCTGGACTTTCTGTCTCTGGGTTCAGGACGGAATATTTTGCCCGGTTCAGTCTTAATCGCCGCCCGGCTTTTCTCCAGCTTTTCCAGCATCTTAGCCACGGCAGCCATTAGCTCTTTTATTCCCTGTCCCTCCTCTGCCGAGACAAAAAATACCCCGATGCCAGCCTGCCGGAATGATGCCTCAATCTCTTTTCGCCTCTTTGCCACCGATGGCAGGTCAATTTTATTGACCGTCACCAGCTGCGGTTTCTGCGCCAGCGCCGAATCGTAAAGGACGAGCTCGTTGTTTACCTTTATCATGTCTTCCACCGGCGATTCGTGGCTGCCATCGATGAGGTGCAGCAACATCTTGGTGCGCAGAATATGCCGGAGAAACTCATGGCCGAGGCCGCGTCCCAGATGGGCATCTTCAATCAACCCCGGGATTTCCGCGAGCACGATGTTCTGACGCTCGACCTCTGCCACGCCCAGCACCGGCTCTATGGTGGTGAATGGATAACTGGCGATTTTGGGTCGGGCGGCGGTTGCCCTGGCCAGCAGGGTTGACTTGCCGGCATTGGGATAGCCAATGATGCCGACGTCAGCAATCAGCCTCAGTTCAAGGATTATGG
>VGOH01000147.1 GCA_016875955.1 Chloroflexota bacterium | reverse complement strand
TCATCAGCGGCAACAAAGAGCTCAAAACGCCCGCTGACATCAAGGGCATGAAGCTCAGGACCGCCGGCGATGACGGCAAGATTTTCAGTGACATGGGAGCCTCCGTGGTCACGCTCAGCACCGAGGAGACCTACGAGTCATTGATGAGAGGCGTGATTGACGGCTACCAGCTCAGCTCTCCGGGGTATGACTACTCCGTAAAGATGTACGAGGTCGCCGACTACATGTACCTCGGCCCAGTCCGCCAGCCCCAGGAGTGGCAGCCCCAGATGTGGAACATGGATACCTGGAACTCATTCCCTGACGACATCAAGAAGATGATCGTCGAGATGGGCTTTGCCGCGGGCATTGAGTATTACAACTTCATGGTCAACAGGGACCTTGAAGCTATCCCGCTACTGAAAGCAAAGGGCGTCAAGGTGGACTTCATCCCGCAGTCGATTGCTGACGAGATGGTCTCAAGGGCGGAGAAGCTCTACGCGGAACGCTCCGCTGCGGACCCCACATTCAAGAAGATTTACACCTCGATTCAGAACTTCAAGGCATTAGTCCGCGGCACCTGGCAGCGCATGTAGTTGCTAAAAGTCCCCTGCTTCGGGAGACCGAAGCAGGGGACTTCAAACATCAAGAGAATAAAAAGCGATGAGAAAAGTCTTCAAGGTAGTCGATTCCATCAGCAATGGGATAGGAAATATTGCCGGCTACTTTTCACTCGGGTTAGTGCTGCTCATGGTGTATGAGGTTTTGGCCCGCTACGCCTTTAACGCCCCGACAAAATGGGGCTACGAAACATGCATGGCCCTCGGTATGGCTCTGTATTCCTGGGGTTTTGCCTATACTGAGAGCAAGAAAGGCCATGTCCGGGTGGATGTGCTTTATACCCATATGTCCCCGCGGGGCAAAGCCATCACCGATGCTATCAGCCGCATTATTTTCTTTCTCCCCACCATTGGATTAGTCTTGTACTACTCCTTTACCAAGATGCTGTGGTCCTGGAAGGTCATGGAAAAAAGTGTGGAGGCTTACTGGTACCCGCCCTGGTACCCGCTCCGGACGATGATTTTCCTCGGCTTCGCCTTCCTGTTCCTGCAGGGCCTGGCCCACCTGTCCCGCGAATTATACCACGCTATAAAGGGGAGGGAATATGCCTGAACTGAGTCCCGGGTTAGTTGCCATTCTCATGCTCGGTAGCGTCCTGGTGCTGGTGATGACCGGCTTCCCCCTGGGCTACATCATCGGGTTCATTGGCATTGCCCTCGGCATCTTTCTCTGGGAAGCGCAGGTGGGCAGCACTTATTATCTGCGCATATACCGGCTGATGTCTAACCGCGTCCTGCTGGCGGTACCCATGTTCGTCTTCATGGGGGCAATGCTGGAACACTCGGGGATAATCGAGCGGCTCTATGATGCCCTTTACCTCTGGCTGGGAGGGTTCCGCGGCGGGCTGGCGGTGGTCACCATCATGGTGGGGACGATTATGGCGGCTACCGTTGGCGTCATCACCGCCTCGGTTACGCTGCTCACGCTGGTGGCCCTGCCCTCGATGATAAAGCGGGGCTACAGTAAGAGCCTTGCCACCGGTGCCGTCGTTGCCTCTGGCATCCTGGGCATCTCATCACCGCCTCGGTTACGCTGCTCACGCTGGTGGCCCTGCCCTCGATGATAAAGCGGGGCTACAGTAAGAGCCTTGCCACCGGTGCCGTCGTTGCCTCTGGCATCCTGGGCATCCTCATCCCACCCAGCGTCATGATTGTCGTTTACGGGCCGATGGCGCAGTTATCGGTGGGCAAGATGCTCTTCGGCGCCTTTGTCCCCGGCTTCATACTTTCCTCCTCTTATATCGCCTATGTTACTATTCGTTCTTTTCTTCAGCCTAACCTCGCGCCGGCAGTGCCCGTTGAAGAAAGAGCGGTCCCCTTCTGGCAGAAGACGTACAAGCTTGCTCTCTCCCTGGGCCCGCCGGCCATCCTCATTTTCTCCGTGCTGGGGGTCATCTTCCTGGGCATTGCCCCGCCCACCGAGGCCGCTGGCTGCGGCGCCTTCATGGCCATCCTGATGGCCATTGGCTACCGTCATTTCAGCTTCGCCGTCCTGAAAGAGGTGATGGTAACGACAATGAAGATATCCGGGATGATTTTCCTGGTCGGCACCATGTCCTTCGCCTTTGTCGGCGTCTTCCTGGGTTTCGGGTGCGGACAGTTCGTGACCGACCTGATTATGGGCGCGCCCGGCGGCAAGTGGGGCGCCTTCGGCCTCATCATGTTCATCATCTTCCTGCTGGGCTTCTTCATTGACTGGATAGGCATCCTCTTCATCACGGTGCCCATCATCACCCCCATCTTCGAGGCGCTGGGCTTTGACCCCATCTGGGCCGCCGTCATGGTCTGTGTTAACCTCCAGACCTCCTTCATGACACCGCCCTTCGCCATGGGCATTTACATCTGCCGCGGCGCCGCTGAACCATCTCTGGGCATAGTGGTGATGGACATCATACGTGGTGTCATCCCGTACATCATCATTGTCCTGTGCGTTATAGTGCTGCTGGTCATTTTCCCGCAGCTGATAACATGGCTTCCCGGCTTGATGATAGAAAGGTAAGCTAACCAAAACTTTGCCTGAAGACAAACAGGGCAAATAAAGGAGGCGAGCACAGCCTAAAGCTGGCTCGCCTCTCTTTTCGCCAATTGCACGCTGCTGAGATATTGCCGCGGCCAATGTCACAGAGCTATTTATGGCCTCATTCAGCTTTATGCTATACTGTTACCGTTTAAACATTATTAACGGCCATTTTAAATACCGGTGATGAAAATAGAAGTTGCCCTTATTCCCCGTTTGCTGCCACCTCGCTTTGCCGACGCCTTATGTGTGGTTATTGATGTCCTCCGTGCCACCACCACCATAATCACGGCGCTGGCCAGCGGCGCTCGCGAGGTGCGCCCCTCCATCACCGCGGCGCAGGCCAGGCGCGACGCCAGTTCCGCAAACCACACCCATTGCCTGCTGGGCGGGGAAAGAAGGGGCCTACGCATCCCCGGGTTTCATCTGGGTAACTCACCCGTTGAGTACCTTGACGCCGATATGATTTCCGGCAGCACGATTTACTTTACCACCACCAACGGCACGCCGGCCCTGCTGCGGGCTTATCAAGGCAGTGCCAGACCCGCTTACCTTGCGGCACTGGTCAATTTGTCCGCGGTGTCGGCAACGGTCTCTGGGACAGCCGTGAAAAACTCCCGGAAGCGAATCTTCCTTATCTGCTCCGGACGCTACGGTGAGCCGGCGCTGGAGGACCTGTACTGCGCTGGCCTGGTAGCGCAACGCTTGCGGTCTGAATTTACCAGAGCGGGAATACCTGTGGAACTGAGCGATGCCACAATTCTGTCGGCCGAGTACGCCGAGAGCAACCGGGAGAAACCTCTTGCCGTGCTCAACAGCAGCGAACATGGCCGCTA
>VGOH01000146.1 GCA_016875955.1 Chloroflexota bacterium | reverse complement strand
CTGGAAACGGCCGGCGTTCTCAAGACTTAAAACAACCAAGTTTGAAAGGCTGGTAAATACTGAGATTGCCATGAAGAAGATTTTGGTAACAGGGGCCTGCGGACAGGTCGGCTCCGAGCTCGTCCCGGCGTTGCGAGCCAGATATGGCGCCGATAAGGTAATCGCCACCGGGCACAGGACGCAGCCCAGCCGGGAATTGCGCGATGGCGGCGAGTTTTGCTTTATCGACTGCACCGAAATTGAATGCGTCGCCGATTTAGTGAGGAAATATGACATCGGCACCATCTACAACCTGACCTCAATTCTATCGGCAAAGGCCGAACAAAACCCGCAGCTGGCCTGGAAGGTAAATATTGAGAGCCTGCGCAATATACTGGAAGTGGCCCGCGAGCATAAATGCGCTGTCTTTACGCCGAGCACCATAGGCGCTTTCGGCCTGGATACCCCCCTGGACAACACCCCGCAGGTCACCATCCAGCGCCCCCGGACGATGTACGGCATCACCAAAGTCGCCGGCGAATTACTCTGCGACTATTATTATTACAAGTATGGCGTTGATACCCGCGGTGTCCGCTGGCCGGGTCTTATATCCTACGTTACTCCCCCCGGCGGCGGGACGACAGACTATGCCGTGGAGATATTCTATGAGGCGGTCAAGCACGGCAAATACCTGCACTGCTTTATCAAGGAAGGCACCTACCTGGACATGATGTACATGCCCGACGCTCTGGCCTCGGCAATGATGATTATGGAAGCTGAGCCCAGCCGACTCAAGCACCGGAACGCTTATAACGTCACCGCCATGAGCTTTGCCCCGGAGGAAATTGCCCGTGAAATCAGAAAGCACATACCCGGCTTTACCATTGGCTACAAGGTTGACCCCGTCCGGCAGGCAATCGCCGAGTCCTGGCCCAATAAAATGGACGACAGCGCCGCCCGGGCCGATTGGGGCTGGGCGCCGAAGTACGACCTGCCCGCCATGACCGCCGACATGATAAACAAGCTATCGGCCCGGTTTAAAAAGTAGCGAGACCCGACCCGCTTCAGAACGGCTTAACAATACACGTCAGGCCGCCATCCAGGACCAGCGCGGCGCCGGTGATGTATTTGGCATCGTCGGAAGCCAGGAATACGGATAACGAGGCAACGTCCCAGGGTTCCCCCTGTTTGCCCGTCGGGCACATGCCGTCCCGCGTTTTCATCATCTGCTCCACGTTGCCGCCAAAAGCACCGGTGAGAGCCGCCACCACCATGGGCGTGTTCATCATGCCCGGCAATATGGCATTGGCCCTGACTCCTTTTGACGCATACTGAATCGCCACCTCTCTGGTAAAGGCGATAACGCCAGCTTTGGAAGCACTGTAAGCAATGGTGATATACGGCAGGTTCCTGATGGCGTTAATGGAGGAAATATTGATTATGGAGCCGCGGCCCTGTGCCACCATGTGGGGAACGGCGTATTTGCAGGTGAGGAACATGCTCTTCAGGTTGACCGCCATGGTTTTGTCCCAGTCCTCCTCGCTCATATCCTCAACCCCACCTGGTATTTCAATGCCGACGTTGTTATGCAGAACGTCAATCCGGCCATAGGCGCGGAGGCATTCATCAATAATGTTTTTGCAGTCCGACGACCTGGTCACGTCCGCCTCAACCGTGATGCATTCTCCCCCCTCACCGTCAATGATGCTCTTCGTTTCGTTGGCAGCTTCAAGGTTCATGTCCACCAGAACAACTTTAGCGCCCTCCCTGGCATATAAGACGGACGTCGCCTTGCCATTGCCTATGCCCGGGCCTATTGAGCCCGCCCCGGTGACCACCGTCACCTTCCCCTTCAGCCTGTCGCCCATGTTTCCTCCTTCCTGGTATGTATTGTAGTGACCAATATTTTATTAATTGCCTGATTACCTAGATTCTACACGATTGAGGACAAATAAGCACCAGCGGGTTCTTTTGGTTTTATTTGCATATGGTTATTCTTTTACTCACCCCCTTGCTCCCCCTCTCAAACAGATTTGTCTTTGGCGCTCCATTTTTAATAATGTTTGATAGGGGGAAAGAATTGGAGAGGGGGCGGAGCTCCCTCTCCTTTAAACTCCCCTCTCCAGCCATTATTGCCTGCAGTCTTTTACCGTGATTCTGGCTGGAGAGGGGTCAGGGATGAGGCGTCAATTGCCAACCGAAGGCAACCAGAATCTTATTTTTTATTGACCTGTGGGCTATAATAACATTATGCCAAGCGGCCTGGTTACCATCTGTATACCGTCTAGGTTTTAGAGGACAGCAGAGGCGATGGATATACTGCTTATTGACCCCCCTTATATCGGCTTGAAGGGTATGCCCATAGATTGCGGATATCACGTCGGCCTGACCAGCCTGGCGGCCTATCTTCGTGACGAAGGCATTGAAACCGCGGTATTGATGGGCGACCTGCTGCTGGACTTGCCATCGGGCAATAAATGGTTGAGCAGCAATCTGAAAAAATATGCCGCCGGACAGCGGGATTATGAGACAATCATAGACGATAAAACTCACACCGTCTGGGGGAAAATAGCCGACCGGGTGAGACAGGCCGAGCCTCTGGCGGTGGGCATATCTTATTTAACGCCATTGAAGTGCGTGGTGGCAAGAATCGCCAGCCTGGTCAAAGAGATTGACCGGGACATCAAGGTTATTGTCGGCTCTTTCCACCCGACGGCCTGCCCGGAAGAGGTGATGCGGAACACGGATATAGATTTTGCCGTTGTCGGCGAGGGTGAAATTCCGCTCCGGCGACTCGTCAAGGAATTGAAGAAAGACAGACCGAAATGGGCCAATGTGCCCGGCATCCACTACCGGGACAATGAGGGGCAGGTGCAGCATAACCCAGCGGCCAGCCTCATCAGCGACCTTGATGAGCTGCCGTTTCCGGCCAGAGACCTGGTGTTGAACTGCGATTATAATCACTACCGGGTGCACAGCCTAGCCACCGGCCGCGGCTGTCCTTATACCTGCTCTTTTTGCGCCGACCGAAAGCTGTGGGGCGGAAAGGTGCGCCGCCGCAGCGTGGCCAATGTCATGGCAGAATTGAGATTGTTAAAAGATACCTATAAGCCCAATTGCATTGATATCACCGACGGCACTTTTACCTACGACCGGGAGTACCTGCGGACATTCTGCAACATCATGATTGACCATGAGCTGAAGATAAAATGGCGCTGCACCGCCAGGTACGATAACCTGGATGAGGGCTTACTGCAACTTATGAAACGGGCCAACTGCTCCGGGCTTTATTTTGGCCTGGAGTCAGGGAGCGACCGGCTGCTGAAGGCGGTGAGTAAAAACCTCACCGTGGCCAAAATCAGGGAAGTGAGCCAGATGGTCCATGATAGCGGCATCCCTTCGGTGACCTCCGTACTGCTGGGCCTGCCCGATGAAGGCAGAGAAGATATGGCAGCGACGCTGCAATTGATGAAAGCCATCAAGACCGAT
>VGOH01000145.1 GCA_016875955.1 Chloroflexota bacterium | reverse complement strand
TTTCATTTCCGGCATCTCCGCCGGGGCACCTCCAGATACCGTTTTCACCAGAGGACAGAACTGGGGTTTACCGCCGCTGCACCCGGAAAGGATACGGCATCAGGGCTACCGCTACTTCATTGCCTACCTGCGCCACCACCTCAAGTCCGCCAGCGTGCTGCGTATTGACCATGTCATGGGGCTGCACCGCCTCTTCTGCATACCGGAAGGTATGCCCGCCAGCGAGGGCACTTACCTGCGCTACCGCCCTGATGAGTTCTACGCAATTTTATCCCTTGAGTCCCACCGCAGCCGGACGGTAATCGTCGGTGAGGACCTTGGCACGGTGCCCCCCTACGTCCGACCGGCGATGAAACAGCACGGCATGTACCGCATGTACGTTCTGCACTATGAGCTTGCCTCGTCTGGCACCGGGAAAATCCTCAAACACATTCCCGCTAATTCCATCGCCAGCCTTAATACCCATGATATGTTTCCATTTGTCGCTGCCTGGAACGGCACAGACATAGAGCAGAGAACAGCCCTTGGCCTTCTGGGCAGGGCTGCGGCCAGCCGCGAGAGAAAGCTCTGGGCGCAAAGGAAAAGGGCGCTGGTCAGACTGCTGCAGGAAAAAGGATTTCTCCATAAGGCACCGGGCAGCGCTGAAGAAGTTTTGCAGGCCTGTCTGGCGCTTCTGAGCGCCAGCGATGCCGGCATGGTGCTGGTCAACCTGGAAGACCTCTGGCTTGAGACCAGGCCGCAGAACATACCGGGCACCGCTGATGATGTCTATCCCAACTGGCGCCGTAAGGTGCGCTACCGCCTTGACGAGTTTTGCCAGATGCCCCAGGTAGTTGCTACACTGCATATGGTGGCACAAATCCGAAGGAGAAAGGAATCTCCACGATGACCCATAAAAAGAAGGCCCCGACCAGCGAGCAAGGCGCGGGAGACGTGTCCTATGAGGTGACACTTCTTTCCGATGATGACCTATACCTGTTCAATGAAGGCTCACATTACCGGCTATACGAGAAGCTGGGCGCGCACCCGGCCTCTGCCAGCGGTGAGCCGGGAACATACTTTGCCGTGTGGGCGCCAGATGCCCGGCAGGTCTCCGTCGTCGGCGATTTCAACGGCTGGAACAATGCCAGCCACCTGCTGAGGCCACGGGGGCAGTCCGGCATATGGGAGGGGTTTATTCCTAATCTGGGCCGGGGCCGCCTTTACAAGTACCACATTACCTCCCGCTACAAGGGATACCAGGTTGACAAGGCTGACCCGCTGGCCATTTTCACCGAAATCCCGCCCAAGACGGCTTGTGTTACCTGGGACCTGGAGTACTCCTGGGGGGATGGGGAATGGATGGCAAACCGACGCGGCCGCAATGCCCTTGATGCCCCCATTTCCGTCTATGAAGTGCACCTTGGCTCCTGGCGCAGGGTGCCTGAAGAAAATTACCGCTCGCTCTCCTACCGCGAACTGGCGCCGCTGCTGGCTGATTACGTAAACCAGACGGGATTTTCCCACGTGGAATTCCTGCCGGTGATGGAGCATCCTTTCTTCGGCTCATGGGGCTACCAGATAACCAACTACTTTGCTCCCTCCAGCCGCTACGGCACCCCGCAGGACTTCATGTACCTGGTTGACTACCTGCACCAGCGGGGCATCGGCGTCATTCTGGACTGGGTGCCCTCCCATTTCCCCACCGATGAGCACGGTCTGGGCTTCTTTGACGGCACGCACCTGTATGAGCACGCCGATATGAGGAAGGGCCTCCACCCCGACTGGAACAGCTATATCTTCAACTACGGGCGCCGCGAGGTGCGCAATTTCCTCATCAGCAATGCCCTTTACTGGCTGGACAAGTACCACGTTGACGGACTGCGTGTGGACGCCGTCGCCTCCATGCTCTATCTGGACTACTCGCGCCAAAAAGGGGAGTGGCTGCCGAACCAGTACGGGGGCCGGGAGAACCTGGAAGCCCTTGGTTTCCTGCGCAAGCTCAATGAAGTGATATATCTGAACTTTCCCGACGTGCAGACCGTGGCCGAAGAGTCCACCGCCTGGCCCATGGTCTCGCGGCCGACTTACCTCGGCGGACTTGGCTTCGGCATGAAATGGGACATGGGCTGGATGCATGATACCCTGCAGTACATGTGCCGGAACCCCGTCCACCGCAAGTATCACCAAAATGACCTGACTTTCCGTATGCTATACGCCTTCACGGAAAATTTCATTCTGCCCCTCTCCCACGATGAAGTGGTCTACGGCAAGGGCTCCCTCCTGGGCAAGATGCCCGGGGATGACTGGCAGAAACTGGCCAACCTCAGGCTCCTCTTCGGCTACATGTATGCCCAGCCGGCCAAGAAGCTGCTCTTCATGGGCGGCGAGTTCGCACAGTGGAGCGAATGGCACCACGACGGCAGCCTTGACTGGCACCTGCTGGACTATGACCGGCACATCGCCGTGCAGCGCTGGGTGCAGGCGCTCAACCGCATTTATCGCCAAGAGCCGGCGCTGCATGAGCTTGACTGCGACCCGGCCGGCTTTGAGTGGATTGATACCGCTGATGCCATGCAGAGCACCCTGAGCTTCATCCGGCGGGGAAAATCAGATGATACCCCGGTCCTCGCCGTTTGCAACTTCACTCCGACGACGCACGCCCGGTATCAGGTGGGCGTCCCGTGTGGCGGGCAGTGGGTCGAGCTCCTGAACAGCGATGCCATTGAATACGGCGGCAGCGGTCAGGGAAACCCGAAAAACATTAAGGCATCCCCACAGGGCTACCACGGCCGCCCCTATTCCATCACCATAACCCTGCCACCACTGGCCACCGTTTTCTTCAAACCAGAGAGAAAACGCAAATGAAAGGTCAAGCCAGCGTCCACGGTGCTGCTTATTAAGGAGCCATAGCATGGAACGATACATCTGCATCCACGGCCACTTTTACCAGCCGCCGCGGGAAAATGCCTGGCTGGAATACGTTGAGCTTCAGGACCCGGCCTACCCCTTCCACGACTGGAACGAGCGCATCACCAGCGAGTGCTATGCGCCCAACGGCGTTTCCCGAATCCTTGATAGCGAAGGTTACATCAGCCGTATTGTCAATAACTACGCCAAAATCAGCTTTAACTTCGGGCCGACATTGCTTTCCTGGCTGCAAGAACATGCGCCCGGTGTTTACCAGACCATAATGGATGCGGATAAAAAGAGCCAGCAAAAATTTTCCGGGCATGGCTCAGCACTGGCCCAGGCATACAGCCATATGATAATGCCGCTGGCCAACAGGCGGGATAAATACACCCAGGTCCGGTGGGGCCTGGTGGATTTTCAAAAGCGCTTTGGCCGAAAGCCGGAGGGTATGTGGCTGCCTGAAACGGCTGTGGACCTGGAGACCCTTGATATCATGGCCGAGATGGGACTGAAATTCACCATTCTGGCTCCCCATCAGGCCAGGCGGGTGAGACCTCGGGGCAGCGAAGCCTGGACGGATGT
>VGOH01000144.1 GCA_016875955.1 Chloroflexota bacterium | reverse complement strand
GTCCGCGAATATGTCTGGCAGCTGGAAGAGGTCATCATCAGGCTGCTGGGCGATTTCCACATAGAGGCACAGCGCCATAACCAGTATCCGGGAGGCGTCTGGGTGAGCGGTCGCAAAATCTGCTCCGTAGGCATCAACGTCAGCCACCATATCACCACGCACGGATTTGCCCTCAACGTTGATAATGACTTAAAGTATTTTGTGAATATCAGGCCCTGCGGCCTTCATGGCAATGCGATGACGTCTATGGCGGTAATTCTGGGCCATACCGTGCCGATGGATATGGTAATAAGCGAATGGATAAACCGGTTCTCGGCGATCTTTGCCTTGAAGCCGGAAACAGGTAGCATACTGTCACTTGAGGAGGCGGCAATTGCCTAGAGTGCTTATGGTGAGGCACGGCAATACCACCGGCAACAGCGCGGAAAGGTTCTGGGGCCAGACCGATGTTGAACTGAGTGCTGCCGGGGAATCACAGGCCGAGCGACTGGCTGACCGCCTCGCCGGGGAGAAAATCGACGTCATCTATTCCAGCGAACTGCGCCGGGCCGTGGCCACCGCCGAAATCATTGCCTCCCGCCACCAGATGAAGGCCACCGCCTGCCCCGAACTTCTGGAGATAAATTTTGGCAAGGTAGAAGGGCTGAACTTCAGCGAAATCGGCCAGCTCTACCCGGAGCTAATCAACACCTGGACAACCCGCTCCCCTTCTTTCCGCTTCCCCGGAGGCGAGAGCATCACTGACCTGGACCAGCGGGTCAGCCAATTTCCCGACCGACTAAAAAAACACCCACCGGAGGCAACGGTCCTGGTGGTTGCTCACAGCGGAGTGCTGCGTCTCCTTATCTGCCACTTCCTGAATATAGACATAGGACACTGGCGGCAGTTCCGCACCGATTTAGCCTCGCTCAGTATCGTTGAGACCCACTCGCACGGAGCCACACTCCATTTATTGAATGATATCTCTCATTTACGCTAGGTACAAGCTTCTTTTTGCCTTTTAACGTATCTCTGACTGTGCTATACTTTATTTAAAGTAGCTGTCCCCTTCTGGAGTTTTATGGCTGACCCTGAAAAAGCGCAAAATAGAATCCAGGAACTGAGAGCCGAGATAAACCATCACAATTACCGCTATTACGTGCTGGACAGCCCTGAAATCAGTGACGCTGAATATGACGCGCTGATGCGAGAGTTGCAGCAGCTGGAGACGCAGTGCCCTCAGTTCCTGACCCCGGATTCCCCCACCCAGCGGGTGGGCGCCGCGCCCCTGGAGGCATTTGGTGTGGTGGAACATCCCATACCGCTGCTGTCCCTGGGCAACGCCTTTGCCAAAGATGAGCTGCTCGCCTGGCACACCCGTATTTCCAAGATGCTCGGCCACGCCCGCTTTGACTTTGTCGGCGAGCACAAGATAGACGGCCTGGCCGTCGCCCTGACCTACGTCAATGGTCGGTTCACCACCGGCGCCACCCGCGGCGACGGGCTGCGCGGGGAAGATATCACGCAGAACCTCAGGACCATCCGCAGCATTCCCCTTTCCGTGCCCAAGGGTGCCCCGTCCAGATTTGAGGTGCGCGGCGAAGTATATCTGCCGGTAGCTGGCTTTCACAAAATAAATAAAGAGCGAGAGGCGGAGGGACTGCCCCTGTTCGCCAATCCCAGAAACGCCGCCGCCGGCTCGGTGCGCCAGCTTGACCCCCGGATTACCGCCCGGCGCCCGCTGGACATTTATATCTACATGCTCGGCTACCCCGAAGGCGGCAACATGCCGACAACCCACTGGGAAACCCTGGAGTACCTGAAGTCGCTGGGCTTCAAGGTGAACCCGAACAACCGCCAGCTGTCCAGCATCGAGCAGGTTGAGGAATACTACCAGACCTGGGTGGGGAAAAGGGAAAGCCTCAGATATCAGGCCGACGGCATCGTGGTCAAGGTTAATCAGCTTGAACTGCAGACAAGACTGGGAGATGTCGGCCGCGAGCCACGGTGGGCCGTCGCCTACAAGTTTCCCGCGGTGCAGGGGACCACCGTGCTCAAAGAAATCGGCATCAGCGTGGGCCGCACCGGCACCCTCAATCCCTACGCCATCCTGGAACCGATATCGGTGGGTGGGGTGACCATCCGCCAGGCCGCCCTGCACAATGAGGATGACATCCGGCGCAAGGATATCCGCATCGGCGATACCGTAATCATCCAGCGTGCCGGCGAAGTCATACCCGAGGTGGTCGGCCCGGTGGTCAGCAAGCGCACTGGAAAAGAGAAGGAGTTCAAGCTGCTGGAGGCGATTTACGATAAGGAAAAAGGGCGCCCGGCGTGTCCGGTCTGCGGGAGTGAGGTGATGCGCCCGGAAGGTGAGGTGATGTACTACTGCTCAAATGCCGCCTGCCCGGCACAGGCACAGCGCCGCATTGAGCTCTTCGCCTCCCGCAGCGCCATGGACATTAGAGGCATTGGTGAGAACCTGACCGCCACCCTTTTCAGGGAGGGGCTGGTCAGGGACATCGCTGACCTGTACCATCTGAAAAATAAAAAGGAACAGCTTCTGAATCTGGAAAAGATGGGCGAGAAAAGCGTCAGCAATATACTCAACGCTATTGAAAAGAGCAAAGAGCAGCCGCTGGCCAGGGTCATTCTGGGCCTCGGCATCCGCCACATTGGCGAGGAGACCGCCGAACTTCTGGCCGGGGAGTTTCACAGCCTAGATGCCCTGTCAGGAGCTTCCCGGGAAGAACTGATGTCCATTGAGACCATCGGCCCCAAGATTGCCGATAGCATCATCGCCCTTTTCCGGCAGGAGACAAACAGGGATATCATCAGAAGGTTAAGAGAAGCCGGAGTCAAGCTTGCCGAAAAGCCAGTCAAGACCGAAAAACTGCCCCTTGCCGGTATGGAGTTTGTCCTGACCGGCACCCTTGAGTCATTCCCCCGGCAGGAAGCTGAGGCAAAAATAAAGGCACTGGGCGGCACCGCCGGCAGCAGCGTGACCAGGAAAACCACCCACCTGGTGGTCGGCGCTGACCCCGGCACCAAACTGGACAAGGCCCGGAGCCTGGGCACCAAAATACTAAATGAAGCTGAATTCCTGGAGCTTCTAAGTCGGGGGGCCTGAAATGAGATTGATTGTTGGCCTGGGCAACCCCGGACTGACCTACTCCCACAACCGCCATAACATTGGCTTCATGTGCCTCAGTCGCTTCGCCCGCAAGCATGGCATACGCTTCACTCATAAAAAAAGCCAGGCACGGATTGGCCAGGGTGAAGTCGCCGGCACCAGGCTTATACTGGCCCGACCGCAGACCATGATGAACCTGAGTGGCAATTCGGTCGGCCGCCTGGTGAAAAGATATAAAATCAATCCCGAAGATTTGATTGTCATCCATGACGACCTTGACCTGCCGCTGGGCAAAATCCGCATCCGCCAGGGAGGCCGCTCCGCCGGACATAAGGGCATTGAATCGATAATAACCTGCCTGGG
>VGOH01000143.1 GCA_016875955.1 Chloroflexota bacterium | reverse complement strand
CTGCTCGACCAGTTTTTTGGCGTGCTCCGGCCGGGCGGTCGCCACCAGAACTGGCCGCCGCCAGCCGCGATAGAGCGCCGCTATCAGATAAGGTTTGGCAGCATCAAGTAAAATAAGCCCTTTCCCATAAAGCTGCTGCCGTTGCGCTGGCGTATCTTCAATTAAATCCAGCAATCGACTTAAATCCACAAGCCAATAAACCTCTCAAAATACCCCTAGGGCTCGTCGCCATCGACCAGCCCTCTGGGCTAATTCTAACACCGCCGCAGATGCTTCTCAAATAATGCTCTCTGAAGTCTTATTTGCACTTGGTTGGCAGTGACGCCTCACCCCTGACCCCTCTCCAGCCAGAATCACTGGCAAGTGACCACAGACATAAATGGCTGGAGAGGGGAGTATAGAGAAGAGGGGGCGGAGCCCCCTCTCCAATTCCTTTCCCCCTCTCAGACATGATTAAAAGGGACTAAAAAAGACAAGCCTGTTTGAGAGGGGGAGCAAGGGGGTGAGCGAAAGAACAACCATTGCAAATAGTACCTTCTCTGACAGCTCACAGGGTGAGCATTTAACAATATTGTAATCCCGCTAACCTTGTCCCGTGCGGTTCAGGTTGCTATAATGGGGAATACATCCAGGTCAACGTGAAATGGGCGGGAACAACGGAAGGAATCTAAAAGCGATTGAGCCGGGCTATCACCGCATGGTGGTCAAGCTCGGCACCAGCCTGCTCACCGGCGGCAGCGACCGTCTGGACCGCGATATGATGTCGCGTCTGGTCAGCCAGATGGCACGACTGCATAAACAGGGATTGGAAATCATCGTGGTGTCTTCCGGAGCCATGGCCGCCGGTCGCCAGCGCCTCGGCCTGACCAGAAAGATAAGGGATATTCCCTTCAAGCAGGTGCTCTGCTCGGTGGGGCAGAGCCACCTCATGCATATCTATGAGGAACTTTTCGGCCGGTACGAAATTCCCATAGCTCAGGCGCTGCTCACCAAGGCTGACCTTTCCGACCGCTCCGGATACCTCAATGCCCGCAACACGCTGCTCGCCCTGCTCCAGCTGAAGGTAATCACTGTGGTCAACGAAAACGATGTGGTGGCGGTTGATGAGCTGGATGAGGCCAAGTTCGGCGACAACGATAACCTATCGGCCATGGTGGCTAACCTGGTCGATGCCGACCATTTATTGCTGCTCACTGACATCGCCGGCCTGCATACCGCCGACCCGCGCCGCGACCCCGCCGCCCGGCTCATCCCCGAGGTGAAGCACATTGATGCCGAGATTGAATGCCTGGCCGATAAAGCCGGGGCGCTGGGCATCGGCGGCATGGTCACCAAAATAGAGGCCGCCAGGCTGGCCACCGCCTCCGGCGTCACCGTGATTATCGCCGACGGCCGGGAGCCGGATATTATCGTCCGGCTGGCGGGTGGGGAAAGGGCGGGCACCCGGTTCCCGCCGACCACGGCCAGGCTAGAGAGCCGCAAACGCTGGCTGCTGAGCGGCCTGAGCATCAGTGGCCGGCTGGTGGTGGATTCCGGGGCGGCCCTGGCATTGCAGAAACAAAACCGGAGCCTGCTCGCTGCCGGCATCAAGGAAACGGAAGGTGATTTTGACCGCGGTGACCTGGTCGATATTTACGACGCTGAGGGGCGTCACCTCGGCTGCGGTCTGGTCAATTACAGTTCTGATGAAATAAATCTCATCAAAGGGGCTCATTCCGGGGAAATTGCCACGCGGCTCGGCATTGACTTCGGGCCAGAGGTGGTGCACCGGGATAACCTGGCTGTCCTGCAGGAGGTAGTAAAGTGAGTACGGGCAAGTTATACCGAGCCAGCGACAATGAATTCATCACTGAGGTCAACTACAAGTTCCAGGACGAGTCCGATTCCGGCTGGTGGGGAGAACTGACCCTTACCGACTATAAACGGATTAAGGATAACGATATCTATTACCTGGAACTGGCGGACAGGCGCCTGGGTCGGTGCCGGCTGCGCAAGCGGGTGAACCGGGCGGTGAGCGGAGTGCCGCCCCGCTACATATACCAGTTCACCGGCATGAGCGCTTTCAGGCCGCCGCAATAAATTTGACCCGTTGTCGACTCGCATAACAGAACTCGCAAAAGAAGTGATAATTCGTCTTTACTACCCATGGAGTGCTAAATGAAATCGGCCATTGCCGAACTGGAAGCCAAGGGAAGGGCCGCCAGAGAAGCCTCAAAGCGCCTGGCTTACATCTCCACCGATATCAAAAACCGGGCGCTGAGCAACATCAGCCGCGACCTGCTGGCCAGAAAAGATGAGATACTGGCCGCCAACAAAGAGGACTACAAAGAAGCGGCAGCCTCCGGTATGAACGCCGCCATGCTCGACCGCCTGCTGCTGAACAAGGACCGGCTTGGGGCCATCGCCGGCGACGTGCTCAATGTTGCCGCTCTGCCCGACCCCGTCGGCGAGGTCTTTGATATGCGCACCCAGCCCAACGGGCTGCTCATCGGCAAGAAGCGGGTGCCCCTGGGCGTCATCGGCGCCATCTACGAGAGCCGCCCCAACGTGACCATTGACATCGCCTCACTCTGCCTGAAGTCGGGCAATGCAGTGATACTGAGGGGCGGCAAAGAGGCCTTCCGCTCCAACCGCGCTTTAGCCAGCGTGGTGCAGGCGGCATCGGCAAATGCCGGCATACCTGACGGCGCCGTCCAGTTCGTGGAGAACACCGACCGGGCGCTGGTCGACCACATGCTGACGATGCGCGGCGTCATTGACCTTATCATTCCGCGGGGCGGGGCCGGGCTGATACGCTCCGTGGCCGAGAAGGCCACCATGCCGGTGGTCGCTGGCGGCATCGGCGTCTGCCACACCTACGTTGATAAAAGCGCCGACGTGGCCAAGGCGGTGGCCATTGTCCACAATGCCAAGGTGCAGCGTCCCACTGTCTGCAACGCCCTGGACACGGTGCTGGTCCATGCTGAAATCGCCGGGCAATACCTGCCCGCCGTTGCCGCCGCACTGGGCAAGTCCGGTGTGGAAATGCACTGCGACCGGCGCGCTCTGACCATCCTGAAAAAACAGGCCGGACTCAAGCTTGTGCCGGCAACGGACGAGGACTGGGGCAAAGAGTTCCTGGCCCTTATCGCCGCCATCAAGGTGGTTGACTCTCTTGATGAGGCGCTGGCGCACATCGCCGCCTACGGTTCCGGCCACTCCGAAGCGATTGTGACCGAAGACTACTCTGCCGCCATGCGCTTCCTCAACGAAGTTGATGCCGCCTGCGTCTACGTCAATGCCAGCACGCGGTTCACCGATGGGGCGCAGTTTGGGCTGGGGGCGGAGGTCGGCATCAGCACCCAGAAATTTCATGCTCGCGGGCCGCTGGGACTGAAGGAGCTGACCACCTACAAGTGGATTATCTTCGGCAGCGGCCAGGTGAGGCCGTAGGCCTGCGGTTTATTCGCTTTTGGCGAGGGCAGCCTTCTGAATCTGGAACAGCTGTTGAATACCCGCCTCGGCCAG
>VGOH01000142.1 GCA_016875955.1 Chloroflexota bacterium | reverse complement strand
TTTCTCCACCCCGCCGATAATGAAGCCTACCAGGTCGTAATCTTCCCCGGAGTAAAGGCCGGGCATCTCGGCGGTCTCGCCGCCGATAAGGGCGCAGCCGACCTCCCGGCAGGCGCTGGCTAATCCTCGGGCAATCGCCGTCACCTGCTCCGGCACCAGCCTGCCCATGGCAATATAGTCAAGAAAGAACAGGGGCTCCGCACCGCAGGTGAGGACGTCATTGACGCAGTGGTTGACCAGGTCAATGCCGATGGTGTCATGTTTGCCCAGTGCCACCGCTATCTTCAGCTTGGTGCCGACGCCGTCCACGCTGGAGACGAGGACTGGCTGCTGATAACCTTTCAATTCAAAAAGGCCGCCGAAAAAGCCGACGCCGCCCAGCACCTCGGGGCAATACGTGGTCTTGGCCTGCCTGCCGATAAGCCCCTTGGCTCTCGCCGCAACATCAATGTTTACCCCGGCGGCGGCATAGGTATGCCTGACAGCTTTACCGGTCATTACAGATACCTCCCAAGCCAGTCCGATACATTAAATATGCTGATGTCTCAGCCCTCAGAACCAAATATCAGGAAATAGGTCTGCCTTAATAACTTCAGTTATATATGTTATCAATAGTTAAGTCAGGCCCAAGCTGGCCCATATCGCCTTTAAGTCAATGCTGGGCTTTAGAATTTCGGCCAGCCGGCTCAGCTTTTTCTCCTGGTGAAACCTTGTCCTGTCCAGCAAATCCTCTATATTCCTGATAACCGCTTCCGTGTCATTCCGGGTGATAATTACAGGAATGTTTTTCTCTGCTGCCTTGAAGCGGACATAATCAACTGGTTCACCACCGCCGCTTATTACCAGGCACCTCGTCGCCGTTTCCAGCGCCGCCATCTGCATGTCCGGTCGGTCGCTTCTGACCACCACCGCCTTGTTGGCCTTCCGGCCGAAGTAATCAAGGCCGGAATCAACGCACAGCGCCCCGGCCATGAGGTTCTCCACCAGCTCCGCCGTTTTTTCCCCGTCGTTCAGCAGCTTTCCCTCTATCATTTCGGCCAGCTCGCCCACCGTGAAGGCAAGCAAGGGCCTGTCCTCAGGCACCGCGCCAAGGAGGCGCGTCTCTGTCCCTTTTACCCGCGAGGTGAGTTTCTCACCGATGCGCTTCAATTCCCGTTTCGGCACCTTGTTCAGGATGAAGCCGAGCAGGTTTTCACCGAAGCTAAGATAACTGCCCATATATCGCGGCGCCGGTTTTCCGCCGACGTAGCTTTCCACAATTATTACTCTGGCCTTTAACGCCTGCGCTATCTCATACGCGGCTTTACTGTCATCGTCGGCCGGTTTTTTGCCGCAGCGTCCCTCCACAATGACCACATCCCTGTTCTGAGAGACTTCAATGTAAGCTTTCCTGGCCCTGTCCGCCAGAGCCTTTCCGCTGCCCAGTGATGGACTTAACCGAGCGATGTCTTCCGGCAAATTCAGGGCCTGCTTCACAAAGTCGGCGTCGCCGCGCGAAGTGTCGGCTGGTTTTTCCCCGACCAGCGGCTTGAGGAAACCTACCTTCCTGCCTTCGCCCAGCAACTCCCTGCCCAGGCCGACGGCGATGGCGGTCTTGCCCGCTGCTGCCTCCGCCGAGACGATAAATAAAGCAACCATAGAGCCTGCCTCCAGCTTTCCTCGTTTATAACCGAAACGTGCTTTTTTATTATAATTCCTTATCCCACTTTCGTAAAGGGAAAACGCGGACGGTTCTGTTTGCCTTTGGTTGGCAGTTGACGCCTCACTCCTGACCCCTCTCCAGCCAGAATCACTGCTAAATGACCGCAGGCTTTAATGGCTGGAGAGGGGAGTATAGAGGAGGGGGCGGAGCCCCCTCTTAAACTCTCTCCCCCTCTCAAACATTATTAAGATGGAGCACAAAAGATAAACCTGTTTGAGAGGGGGAGCAAGGGGGTGAGCAAAAGAATAACCATAGACAAATAGTACCCGGCGACAGGTGTTCCCGCCTTTTATTCCAGGCCTATATTTGACCCCTGTTGGGTGATATAATGAGGTTAATCAAAAAAGAGGCATGTCTAATGCCCGAGGCAAGGCTCTACGAAAAGCTGCCCGACTCCCGGGTGCGATGCAATACCTGCCAGTGGCGCTGCACCATCAACCCGAACAAGTCCGGCGTCTGCCGCATGTACCAGAACCGCGACGGTGTATTGTATAACCTGAACTACGCCCGGGCGTCATCGCTGGCGGCCGACCCCGTGGAAAAGAAGCCCCTTTTTCATTTCTACCCCGGCTCACTCTGCTTCTCCATCGGGGGGTGGGGCTGCAACTTCCACTGCCAGCACTGCCAGAACTGGGAGATATCCTGCCCGCTGGAAAACGAACCGTGGCAACATTCCCACGATGTCCCTCCCCGGATGGCCATCGACCTCACTAGGCGCTACCAATGCCGGGGAATTTCCTGGACCTATAACGAGCCCACCGTCTGGTTTGAGTATACCCTTGATTCGGCCAGGCTGGCCAAGGAAAACGGCCTCTATACGGTATATGTGACCAACGGCTATATCACTCCCGAGGCGCTGGACACCATCGGCCCCTATCTGGACGCCTGGCGGGTTGATATTAAGGGGTTCAAAGATGCTTTCTACCGCGACCTGGCCAGGATACACCACTGGCGGGGCATCCTTGAGGTGGCCAAGCGGGCCAAGGAAAAATGGCAGATGCACGTTGAGGTGATTACCAATGTTATCCCGACGTTGAATGATGATGACGAGCAGCTTGGAGGCATCGCCCACTGGATAAAGGAAGCACTGGGCGAATTGACCCCCTGGCACGTTACCCGCTTCTACCCCCACCACCACCTGATGCACCTGCCGGCCACGCCCATCGCCACTCTGGAGCGCGCGCATAAAATTGGCCGCGAGGCCGGTCTAAAGTTCATCTACGCGGGCAATGTCCCCGGCCACCAGAGCGAGAACACGGTCTGCTACGCCTGCGGCAAGCTCGTGGTGCGGAGGTTCGGCTATGATACCGAAATCGTGGGGCTGGCTGGCTCAAAGTGCCAGTTCTGCGGTGCGGAACTCAATTTCAGAACTTAATCAAGGAGAACTAAGATGAACAGGCAGCCAGTGGTCGCCGGACAGTTTTATCCCGCTTCAGCAACCCAGCTCAGGGCAATGATTAAAAAGATGGTGGACGAGGCAGCGGAGAAGCAGGAGGTAATCGGGCTGGTCTCCCCCCACGCCGGCTACGTTTATTCCGGCCCGGTGGCCGGGGCGGTCATCTCCAGGGTCCGGTTTAAAGACACCTTCATCATCCTCGGGCCCAACCATACGGGGAGAGGCAAGCCGCTGAGCATCATGACGCAGGGCCAATGGCAGACACCGCTGGGCGACGTGGAGATTGACCGCGAGCTGGCACAGTGCCTGCTGGGCTTATCGCGCCACCTTCAGGATGACGATGCCGCCCACCAGTTTGAGCATTCCATTGAGGTGCAGTTGCCATTCTTACAATACTTCAAGCCCGATATT
>VGOH01000141.1 GCA_016875955.1 Chloroflexota bacterium | reverse complement strand
GGCAGCATGGAGCGCTTTCTGGCCACTCTGCTGGAGCACTACGGCGGCGCTTTCCCCGTCTGGCTGGCGCCGGTTCAGGTGCGCATAATCCCGGTAGCTGACCGTCATCTTGATTACGCCCGCCAGGTTGAGGCGGAGCTCAAGAATGAGGGCATCCGCGCCGAGGTTGATGCCCGGGCGGAGAGAATAAATCCCAAAATCCGCCAGGCTCAGCTGGAAAAAATCCCTTACATGCTGGTGGTGGGTGACAAAGAGATTAAGAATAAAGCCGTAGCCATCCGCCTGCGCGGTGGGGAGCAGGTCGCCGAGCAGCCCCTGGCGCAATTCAAAGAGACCATCAAATCAGCCATCGCCCGCCGGACAATAGATGCTGAGAACCGCGGTAAGGCTGATTAACGGAGCAGAATGAGCCATTGTTTTCCTGAATTTGATTATTGAATCATAATGTGATATAGTCTTTCAACGTAAAATAACTGTGCTTGAAGGAGGTTTAGTAGGACATAATTAAACAACTGCGCATCAATCAGATGATCCGAGCTCAAGAAGTTCGTCTGGTGGGGGAGAAGGGGGAGCAGTTAGGAATTATGCCCTTGAGTCAGGCACAGGAGACTGCCAGAAAACACTATCTGGACCTGGTAGAAGTCGCCCCGGCCACCAATCCCCCAGTCTGTCGCCTGCTTGACTATGGCAAGTACAAATACCAGCAGGCAAAGAAAGAGCAGGAGATAAGAAAAAGCCAGAAAATCTCCCTGCTCAGGGAAGTGCGGCTGCGACCGAAGATTGGCGACCATGATTTTGAGGCTAAAGCCAGGACGGCACGGAAACTGCTGGCCGAGGGTGATAAAGTAAAGGTAACCGTGCTCTTCCGCGGGCGCGAGATAACCCACCCGGAACTGGGCTTTAAACTGCTACAGCGGATGACAGAGGCGCTCAATGAGAATGCCTCCGTAGACCGGCAGCCGGTTATGGAAGGGAAACGCATGAATATCATCCTGATACCGAATACGAAAGCAAAAGCCAAGGAAGAGGTAAAAGAAAGCCAAGATGCCAAAGCTTAAGACCCACAAAGGCGCTAAAAGCCGCTTCTATATTACCGGCGGCGGTAAGATTATGCGGACCAAAGGCCCGAAAAGCCACCTCCGCCGACGCAAGGCCAAGCGGGTGAAGCGGCTTTTCGATAGCAAAATTGAACTGCATCCCGCTGACCGAACCAGAATTAGAAGGCTGATTCCCCACGGGGTTGGCTAGATAGGAGGGCCATTAATTGCCACGAGTTAAGAGAGGGGTTACCACCCACCACCGCCATAAGAAAATGCTCGCCATGGTCAAGGGGCAGAGGGAAGCCCGGCGTACCCTCTATCGCCGTGCCCACGAAGCGATGCTGCACTCCCTGAGCTACGCTTATTTCCACCGCCGCGAGCGGAAAGGCGATATGAGAAAGCTGTGGGTGCTGCGCATAAATGCCGCCAGCCGCGCCCGGGGACTGAAATACGGCCAGTTTATGAACCTGCTCAAGAGGTCCGGCATCGGCCTTAATCGCAAGATGCTGGCGGAAATGGCGGTGAGAGAGCCCGAGGCGTTTAACAGTCTGGTCAACACCATAAAAGAGAAAGCCTGAGCTCAAAACGGGATAACCAGCACCCGCCACACTCTTCCGATTACCGCCATGCCAGGGGAAAGACCCAAGCACGAAGATGATACGGCAGCTTGACGAACTGAAAACAAGGGCGTTCCAGGAGCTGGACAGCATAAAGGACGGCAAAGAGCTGGAAGCATGGCGGGTTCATTATCTTGGTAAGAAGAGCACCCTGACCTCGATTCTGCGCAGCCTGGCCACATTGCCGGTAGCGGAGAGAAAGCCAGTCGGTGCCCGGGCCAATCAGGTCAAGGTCGACCTGGAAAGCGGCCTGAAAGAGAAGCAAGCGGCACTGCGCGCAGTGCAGTTCGTCTCCGGGACAGGACGAGAAATCGTTGATATCAGCCTGCCCGGCCGCCCCCTGCCCAACGGCCGCCGGCACCCGATTATCCAGACCCTTGATGAAATTTACGACATCTTTGCCTCCATGGGCTTTCAGATACAGGAAGGGCCGGACGTGGAGTGGGACTACTATAATTTTGAGGCCCTGAATATCCCCGCCGAACATCCTTCCCGCGATACCATGTCCACCTGCTGGGTGGAGCCAAAGGCGGCAAGTGGTGAGTACAATATGCTTCTCCGCACCCATACCACGGCGGTAACAGCGCGCGTCATCGAGAAAATGGCGCCGCCGATAAGGGTGATAGAGCCGGGCCGGGTCTATCGCTACGAAGCCACGGACGCCACCCACATCCCCATGTTCTACCAGATTGACGGCCTGGCCGTGGACAGGGGCATCACCCTGGCCGACCTTAAAGGAACGCTCTACGAGTTCGCCCGCCGCTTTTTCGGCGAGGAGAGAAAGGTGCGCTTCCGCTGCGACTTCTTCCCCTTCGTGGAGCCCGGCGTGGAGATGGCCATTGAGTGCCTCACCTGCAACGGCAAGGGGTGCCGGCTCTGCGGCAACAGCGGCTGGATAGAAATACTCGGTGCCGGCATGACTTACCCCGAGGTGCTGCGGCGGGGCGGCATCGACCCTGACGTGTACAGCAGCTTCGCCTTCGGCATCGGCATTGAGCGGCTGCCCATGCTGCGCTACGGCATTGATGATATCAGACTTTTTTACGGCAACGACCTCAGGTTCCTGAGGCAGTTTTAGCAGGACGAGATGAAAGTAACGCTCAAGTGGCTCAGGGAATTTGTTGATGTCAGCCTGCCGCCGGCAGAGGTGGCCGACCGTCTGACCATGGCCGGGGTTGAGGCAAAAGGGGTACAGGTGATTGGCGGCAAGTGGGACAATATTGTGGTCGGCCGGATTGCCGCGGTCAACCCCCACCCCAATGCCGACCGCCTTCGCCTGCCCACAGTTGACATCGGCACCGGGCAGCCAACGGTGGTCTGCGGCGCCCCCAACCTGAACATCGGCGATAAGGTAGCCTTCGCCGGAGTCGGCGCCGAGCTTATTGATGGGCACACCGGCCAGGCAACGGTGCTGAAGCCAGCCAGAATCCGCGGCGTGGAATCAAGTGGCATGGTCTGCTCGGAAAAGGAACTGGGCATCTCGGACAACCATACCGAGATACTGGTACTGCCCGCTGACGCTCCGGTGGGCATGCCTCTGGCCGAATACCTGGGCGACGTTATCCTCGACCTGGACGTTACCCCCAATCGACCTGACTGCCTCTGCGTGAGTGGCATCGCCCATGAGGTAGCCGCCCTGACCGGAAAGAAATTCCATGAACCAGACCTGAGCTATGCAGAAGCCGGCCCGCCGATAGAAAAGCACATCGCGGTGGAAATCATTGACGCTGACCTCTGCCCCAGATACTGCGCCAGCCTGATTACCGGCGTCAAAATCGGCCCGTCGCCGTCGTGGATGCAGCAGCACCTGCTCGCCTGCGGCATGCGACCGATAAGCAACGTGGTTGATGTCACCAACTACGTCATGCTGGAGCTGGGGCAGCCTCTCCA
>VGOH01000140.1 GCA_016875955.1 Chloroflexota bacterium | reverse complement strand
AGGGCGTCGCGCCAGGCCCGCCACTGCTCCACGGCCTGAGCGCCGAAGGCCAGTGGGCGCGGCTGGGCCGCATACCGTTGCCAGAGGTAGGCCAGGGTGGAGCGGTGGTCAGGGGGGATGGGGGTGCTCATGAGGGCACGTCCTCCTGGTGAAGCTTTGTGGCCACAAGCAATCCGGCGAGGGCATTATACCGGATGGCCAAGTAAAGTTCAACAGGGGGGACTGGCTTGCAGTTACCCAGTTTGCCGGAGAGTTGTGGTACACCTGGTGTGCGCTCATGATGAGACCAACCCTATCGACTTTCCTCCTCAAGTCTGTTATAATTCCCAATAGTAAGAACAAATTGAGCGTGACGGTGGAAACACCATAGGAACTTTCCTAGAGTTCCCCCTCAAGATATAAAGACCGGGAACAACTTTGCACCTGTTTTTTCCCCTGGCGCCAACCGGAGCGTGTCGCCGTGCTTGAAAGACACAACCCCTGGTTGGCGTCTTTGTTTCATGGATGGTGCACTCAGTTTGGAGGTAAAAGAAAATGAGAAAACTCACCGGGTTGCTCGCCGGGGCCCTGGGCCTGGTCGCCCTGGTTGCCTTCGCCCTGGTAGTAGCGCTGCTCTTTGGGGGGCTGAGCCGGCGGGGAGCAGCTCCTAATGTGACCCCGCCGCCCACACCCACGCGCCACGCCACACCCACGGTGGTGCCCACGCGCATCACGCCACCACCTTTTCAGACGCCCACGCAACCCGCTTCCCCGCTACCCACGCCCACGGTGCCCGTGCCAGGACTGGGGGATTACATCTTCGGCCCGCCTCAGGTGGTACTCACACATACCTCAGCCATTGGTATAGCTGGCTGGTTACCAGATAGCCAAAACCTGCTCATCACCCGCCTGGTTCCCACCGACACCATCAAGGAATACATCGAGACCTTCAATGTGCAGACTGGCGAACTACGGCGGTATGGGGAGCGGCACAGCGGCGGACCAAAACCCTTCTGGCTGGAGACTATTCAAAAAGTTGCCTTTACTAATCAGGCCAGCTTGCAGCCTGCCTCCTATGATCTGTGGGTTAGCGGATATGGCCCAATCCAGGCTCACCAACCTATGCGACGGGGGATAACCCTCTGGTCAGTGGGGGGTGGAGGAAACGTTGTAGCCTTTGTCCCGCAGGGGCAACGGCAACTGCTTTGGATAGATAGCAATGGCCAACCGGTAGCCAGTCCCCCGATTGATTTGGGGATCCTGGGTTTTGTCCCGGAAGACTGGACGACGATCTTCAGCATGGTATTGTCTCCGGATGGCCAGAAGCTAGCCTTATACAACCGCTTGGGCTTCTTCATTGTAGACGTCGCGACAGGCACCTTAGAAAGAGCGATTGATGATCTGGGAGATGTCCCAGACCGTGGGAAGCTCCAGGTACGATATGCCCGGTGGAGTCCAGATAGACGCTACGTGGCTATACTGGCTGTGGCCGGGCAAGGGCGCGGGTTGATTATGGATCTCATTGTGCTGGATGTGGCCACTGGAGCAATCCGGAAGCTCGATCTTGGGCTCAGTTACGTGACTGAGATCGCCTGGGCACCCAATGGTCGACATCTAGTTATCCGTGCTGTCGTTTCCCGACAAGGAGGATTCGATCGGGAAGGCTTGTATTTAGTAGATGCAGTCACGGGAGCAACGCGGCACATGTTACCGGATGCTCTCTTCGGCGGCAGCGGGGACCGGACATGGAATCTGAGTTGGTCGCCTGATAGCAATACCATCGTTACCGGCTGTGCAGCCATCACTGAGGGGCGATTGTGCCTTATTCAGGTTACCGTGCAATGATAGGTGACCAATTATTGCTTTGAGGAGGAATGGACATGTGTGCCTGGTCTTGGAAAGTGACCGGAGGCTTGCTCTTCGGACTGCTTTTGATACTACTTGCGTCCAGGTCTGTTGCTGCTCCTGCTAGTCAGTTCACACCGCCAATGAACATCACCGTACAGATGTATCAACTCTATGAGGGTGGATCTTTGTATGAGCCACTAACCCCTTGTACTTACGGCAATAAAAACTGGGGCTGCACAGCCTTTTGTGACAATTACCCTTATCCAGGACCCTGTAGCAGTCCCAGCCGTCCCTACACTTACACCACCAGCACGGTAACTGTGTCCATCGAGAACGACTACCTGCTGGATGTCATACCCCAAGAGATGAACCCGGCTACCTTCCACCCTAACGCCATCTATGCCCAGGCTATTGCTGCCCGCACCTTCGCCTACTTTCACATTCATAATAACAGGACCATCACCAACTCCACTGATGTTCAGGCTTTCATTCCCTACAAGTTTGAGTCCCTCTTCCCAGCAACTGATCCTCAATACCCCAACACCCCTTGTGCCAGTACAAACCTGAACACCTCTCAGCGCACTGTTTGCGACGCCACTGCTTCCCGCTATTACATCACCTACTATGTCCAGGAGTCTCCCACTTTCACGGAGTTCTTTTCCGACCGGCAGTACCACACCGAAAGTAACCCTGGCTTCCCTTACCTCTTAGGAGTGGCAGACCCCATTAGTATCTATCCTACGGATCCGGCCATAGACGGCCATGGCCGGGGGTTGAGCCAATATGGCGCCAGCCGTTGGGCCCGAGGTAATACCTGCGGCGATACGCGCTACAACTGCGCTCCCTGGAGCGTGCAGTGGCTTCGCTATGAACAGATCCTGGTTCACTACTACACCGCCATCCAACTGCGGGATAGCAACGGTACTGCTCTCCTCTACACCTCTTACCGCTGGAACGCCTTGAGCCAGAGCGTCCCCAGCCCTATGTACTACCAATCCTATGCTGTCCCCATCCGTCTGCAAAATACCAGCGCCTCTACCTGGACCAGCTACCACTACGTCAGCTACCGCTGGCTTAACCTTGATGGCAGCCCGGTTGGCGAGCCATACACCGCCGCTCGCGTCCCAGTGGGAGCCCTGGCCCCTGGTGCCGACGGCACCTACATAGTGAATATACAACCCCCTACACTGAGTGTCCCCCGCCCTCTCATTCTGCAATGGGACATGGTCTACGCCCCACCCTACTATGAGCATTGGTTCCGCGATTTCGGCTGGCCTACCCAAGATGTTGCCGTTTGCGTCGGTGGTCCCTGCCGGGTATTCATGCCTGTACTCATGAAAAACTATGCCGGTTGGTGAGGCGAAGTAGGGTGCTATCATGCCAATCGGGGAAAGGCAGACGAGAGGCAGAGCCTCTCGCCTGCCTTTTTTATGTTTCCCGCAGATAGGCTGACCTTCCCGCCCGGCAGCTAAGCCAAATCCCCTTGACTTTCGCCCCTTGTGTCGCTATAATACAGACCAGAGCGGTCAAATTTGACCCGCCTTGACAATCCTGGCGCTTATGCTATAATCTAGCCCTGGTCTGACCAGCAGTCTTTCAATTGTCACCGCGCATCCTTGCGCGGCCAAAGCAAATTACGTGGCGATGGCTGCGACCAGAGACAACAACGAATTAGGAATCAAACGAATTATTATATGATTTGTTCTTTTCCCAATTCGTTGTTGTCTTGGGTTGCGGCCACGCGGCCTTACGTTTTCA
>VGOH01000139.1 GCA_016875955.1 Chloroflexota bacterium | reverse complement strand
CCGACAAATGAGCCGGGCAGCTTTACCGAGCTTGTGGACGACGGCGAGATAATCGGGGCGGTGCTGCGCACCAAGGCGGATGCCAGCCCGTTATATGTTTCCATCGGCCATAAAGTGGACCTTGAGGCTGCCATTCGCTGGGTGCTGGCGTGCTGCCGTGGCTATCGTATCCCCGAGCCGTTGCGGCTGGCCCATCTGGCGGCTGGTGGCAATATCAAAGAGAGAGAATATATCCCATCGCCTGAGCCGACTCTTCAGGGGAAACTATTTTAGCATAAGAGGCAGATTAAATGCAGGAATTGATGGAAAAGCTGGAAGACCTGCGGTCCCGAATCTCCATAGCCCTGGTGCATCTTTGACATTGCCGGCAGGGAGGTGAAAATCAGCGGACTGGAGAAGGCATCGGCGCGGCCTGATTTCTGGCTTGACCAGGGGCGAGCACAGGACACCATGCGTGAGCTGGCGGAGCATAAAAAGGTGGTAGAACAGTGGCGCGAACTGGAAAATAGGGTTCTTGACCTTGTGGAGCTGGTCCCTCTAGCTGAAGAAGACGAACAACTTCAGTCTGAGATAAAATCGGAGGCCGAAGAAGTTGCTGGAACCCTTGATAAACTTGAATTTCAACTCGCTTTCAGCGGTGAATACGATGCGCGCAACGCCATTCTGGCGGTTCACGCCGGCGCCGGCGGCACCGAGTCTCAGGACTGGGCGGAGATGCTGGTGCGGATGTATCTGCGGTGGGCTGAGCGCCGTGGCTATCAGGCAGAGGTCCTGGAAAGCACGCCCGGTGAGGAAGCCGGCATTAAAAGCACCGTCATTGAAATAACCGGCGACTACGCCTATGGATATCTGAAAGCGGAACACGGTGTTCACCGGCTGGTCAGGTTGTCCCCGTTTGATGCTGACCACGCCCGGCATACCTCGTTTGCCCTGGTGGAGGTAATGCCGCAGGCGAAGACGGATATTGATATAAAAATCGCCCCCGATGATTTGAAAGTGGAGACATTCCGCTCCAGCGGGCCCGGCGGACAGCATATGCAGAAGACGAGCAGCGCGGTCAGATTGACGCACCTTCCCACGGGACTTACGGCATCCTGCCAGAGCGAACGCTCGCAGTACCGGAATAAGGAAATCGCCATGACCATACTTCAGTCGCGTCTGCTGGAACTTGAGCTGGAGAAACGCGCCGCGGAAAAAGCCCGGCTCAAGGGAAAGCGCATCGCCGCTGACTGGGGGAATCAGATACGAAGCTATGTCCTGCACCCGTACAAGATGGTCAAAGACCACCGGACCGACTACCAGACCGGCAACCCTGATGCCGTGCTTGATGGCGACCTGGACGATTTCCTGAAAGCGTACCACCGGTCAGGTCTGGGGAGGGAGGAGTTATGAGAAAAGCTTTAGTTTTTATACTGGCGGCAGGGCTGTTGCTGGCCCCGCTTTTTTCGGGGCCGGCTGATGTTGAGGCTGCCGGTGGTCTTCAAGTGCTGGGGAGCGGGGTGGAAGTTGATTTCCCCATGAAGGTCAACTTCAACCTTTCTGCCGCCAGTGATGCCGATATTTCGGATATCCGCCTGCACTATATTGTTGACCGTATGAGCCATGCCAAGATTGTCAGCGAGGTGTACCTTGACTTTGCCCCGGCCACTCAGGTCGATGTCGGGTGGAGCTGGGATATGAGAAAGAGCGGCGGCGTGCCCCCGGGCAGCAGCGTGAGCTACTGGTGGACGGTTGAGGATGCCAGCGGTGGGGAAACGAAAACCGAGCCAGCCGTTGTCCACATTGACGACAGCCGCTATCCCTGGCAGAGTCTCAGCGATGGCTTGCTAACTCTGTACTGGTATGAGGGAGATGAGGCCTTCGCCCGGGAGCTGATGAATACGGCGCAGCAGGCACTGGTGCGTTTGCACAGTTATGCCGGTGCGGAGCTGGTAAGTCCGGCCTCGGTATATATTTACGCCAAGTCCGAAGACCTGCTCGGCGCCATGATTTTCCCCCAGGAGTGGACGGGAGGCGTTGCCTATACTCAGTTCAGCACCATCGCCATTGGCATAGCACCGGATGAGCTTGACTGGGGCAAGCGGGCGATGACCCACGAGCTGACGCATCTGGTAATCCACCAGGTGGTCTTCAATCCTTACAATGATTTGCCTACATGGCTTGATGAAGGCCTGGCCATGTATGCTGAAGGGTCCCTGGAGCCGGTCTTCGTTTCGTTACTGGTTGAGGCGATTAAGGAAGACGGGTTGATAACGGTGCGCAGCCTTTCCAGCCCGTTTTCCGCCGATGCCAAGGAATCAGCACTGGCTTATGCCCAGAGCTACAGCCTGATTGATTTATTAATCAGCAATTATGGTCAGAGCCAGATGCTTGAGTTGTTGGGCACCTTTCATGAGGGCAGTGGCTACGATGAAGCCCTGCTTAAAGTATATGGTTTTGATATGGATGGTTTAAATAGACTTTGGCTCAGTTATATCGTAAAATGAGTCCAGTCCATTCTGGCGGCAAAGTGGAAAAAAACAAGGTAAAAAAGTCATTCACCATCCGGGATTTGCCGGTTTCGGAGAGACCGAGGGAGCGATTGCAGAAGTTTGGTGCTGAGGCGCTTTCGGCTCAGGAAATACTGGCGCTCATTCTGGGCCGGGGCATCTCCGGTGAATCGGTGATGGTGACCGCGCAAAGGCTGCTCAGCCAGTTCGGCAGCCTCAAGGGAGTTGCCAGTGCCACGCTTGAAGAGCTGTCCAAAATCAGGGGAATCGGCCTGGCCAAGGCGGCACAGATAAAGGCTGCTTTTGAGCTGACCAGCCGATTGGAAGGCTATCAGGACAGTGGCAAGAAGGAGACCGTGAAAACGCCGGAAGACGTTGTCTCGCTGGTTCGCGGTCGGCTGAAAAACAAGAAGAAGGAGTATTTTCTGGCCCTGCTCCTGGATACCAGGAACCAGCTTATCCGGGCGGCCGAGATATCCATCGGCAGCCTGGACAGCAGCGTTGTCCACCCCAGGGAGGTGTTCAAGGAGGCCGTTGCCGCCAGCGCCGCTTCGGTGATATTCGCCCATAACCACCCCTCCGGCGACCCGGCAGCCTCCGAGGATGATATAAACCTGACCAAAAGACTTGCCCAGGCGGGCGAGATTATGGGTATAGACGTATTAGACCATGTGATAGTTGGGGACCAGAAATTTCTGAGCCTGAAAAGGGAAGGCCTATTCTGATATTTAGCAACAGGAAAGGAGTCCATAATGTCTGACAAGCCTATTTTCCAAAAGCTGTATAATGCCATCATCGCCGGCGACCGCAGCGGCCTGGAGAAGGCGGTGGGCGATGCCCTGAAAGGGGGTATCCCGCCGTCGGATATCATTGAGAAGGGGATGTCTCCGGGCATGAAAGAGGTGGGCGAACGTTTCGCCCGGTATGAAATCTACCTGCCCGAGATGATGATGGCTGCAGAGGCATGGGAAGGCGCCATGAAAGTTCTGGCGCCGAAGCTGCTGGAGTCAGGGAGCGAGCGCAGGAAAGTGGGACGGGTGGTTATCGGCACGGTGAAGGGAGATATCCATTCCATCGGCAAAAACATCGTCGGCGCGATGCTGAAGATGAATGGCTTTGAGGTTTTCGACCTCGGTGTTGATGTGGC
>VGOH01000138.1 GCA_016875955.1 Chloroflexota bacterium | reverse complement strand
CGCAAGCACGACTGGCAGGAGAGTCAGCCGGGCAGCGCCTTCGCCATTGATGAGAAACTGGTCAATGGCTTTACAAATTCCCTGCCTTTCCAGCTCACGGGGGCGCAGCAGCGGGTGCTGAAGGAAATGCTGGGCGATATGCAGCGGCCCCAGCCGATGTGCCGGCTTTTGCAGGGGGAGGTGGGCAGCGGCAAAACGGTGGTGGCCACGGCGGCGCTGTTGCTGGCGGTGGCTAACGGCTATCAGGGCGCTTTCATGGCGCCGACCGAGATTCTGGCCGAGCAGCACTATGCCACGCTGTGCCAGCTTCTCTCCAGGGCAGAGGAGCAGGAGGAGGAGACGCCGTACCTGAAGCGGTTTTCCGGTCTCCTATCCCGCCCCATCACGGTGGCGCTGCTCATCGGCGATATCACGCCATCCCAGAAACAGGAGCTGCAGCAGCGCCTGGCCGACGGAGATATAGATATTGCTATCGGCACGCACGCCCTCATCCAGAAAGGCGTCAAATTCAAGAGAATGGGCCTAGCGGTGGTCGATGAGCAGCACCGCTTCGGGGTGACCCAGCGCTCGGCATTGCGCCAGAAGGGGTTCCGCCCCCACATGCTGGTCATGACCGCCACCCCCATCCCCCGCACCCTGGCGCTGACCCTGTACGGCGACCTTGACCTTTCCGTCATTGATGAGCTGCCCCCGGGCAGGCAGACGGTGAAGACCAAGTGGCTCAGGCCGGCGCAGCGGGAAAGCGCCCATAACTTTATCCGCAAGCAGGTGGCCGCCGGCCATCAGGCATTCATCGTCTGTCCCTTAATTGAAGAGTCCGAGGCAGTTATCGCGCAGGCGGCGGTGGTGGAATACGAACGACTGTCGCATGAGGTCTTTCCCGACCTGAAACTCGGCCTGCTGCACGGCCGATTGTCTGGTGAGGAAAAGGACGAGGTGATGCAGCGCTTCCGTGCCCGGGAGCTTGATATACTGGTCTCAACGCCGGTGGTGGAGGTGGGCATTGACATCCCCAACGCCACGGTGATGCTCATTGAGAGCGCCGACCGCTTTGGCCTCTCCCAGCTGCACCAGTTCCGGGGTCGCGTCGGGAGGGGGGCGGAGCAGAGCTACTGCATGTTGCTCGCCGAGAACCCGTCGGAGATAGGCCGGCAACGTCTGGACATTATTGAGAATGTTCAGGACGGTTTTGTCCTGGCGGAAGAAGACTTAAAGCTGCGCGGTCCGGGCGAGTTCTTCGGCACGCGCCAGAGCGGCCTGCCTGACCTGCGCATGGCCAGGCTCTCCGATGTCAAGATTCTGGAGCTGGCCCGCAGCGAGGCGATGGCGCTGTTTCAGGTGGATCCCGGTCTGAGAAAGCCGGCACACAGACTGCTGGCCGGTGAGATGTCCCGGGTATGGCCGCAGACCAGCGCCGGCGAGTGGAGCTAACTTTTCAGTCCACCCGGTATTTCTTCACCACCGACTGGTCAAGTTCCACCCCCAGCCCCGGCCTGTCCCAGAGGTCGATATAGCCTTCCTTATTGATTCTGACCGGCTCCTTCAGCAGCTCCTCACGCAGCGGGTTGTAGTTGCGGTCGAATTCCTGGAGCAGGCTGTTCGGTATGGAGGCGCTGAAGTGCAGGTTGGAGGCCAGCGCGATTGCCGAGGAGAAGGAGTGGGGCACGCAGATGATGTTCCAGGCGCTGGCCATGGCGGCGATTTTTCTGGCCTCGGTGATGCCGCCACACCAGGTGGTATCAGGTTGGGCAATATCAAGCGCCTGGTTGATGATGAGGTCGCGGAACCCGTAGCGGGTGAACTCGTTCTCTCCGGCGGCCAGCGGCATATCTATGGCGTGGGCTACTTTGGCGCTGCCCTCAACATCTTCCGCTGGCACCGGTTCCTCAAACCAGAAGATGTCGTACTCTTCCATCTTGCGGGCCATCTTTATTGCCTCGTAAGAGGTGTAGACATTGTTCCCGTCAACGAGCAGGTCAATATTCGGGCCTATCGCCTTTCTGACCGCAGCGACTCTGGCCACGTCTTCGGCCTGGCTGACGCGCCCGATTTTCATCTTTACGGCGGTGAAGCCCTCTTTCACGTATGAGGCCATTTCCCCGGCGAGTTCCTTTAGGCCCTTGCCCTCGGCATAAAAACCGGCGCTGGCATAGGCTCTGATTTTCTCATGGCAGCCGCCGAGGAGCCGGTACAGGGGCATGCCGACTGCTTTGGCTTTGATGTCCCAGAGGGCGATGTCAATGCCGCTCATGCTGGCAATGATGGCTCCCTTGCGCCCGTGCTTGATGGACCGCTGGTACATGGTCTCCCATAGCCGCTCAATATTCATCGGGTCTTCACCGACAATATAGTTGGCGAGTTCTTTCTCAATAATCATCTTGGTAATCATCGGCGGCCCACCGAAGTAGGCGGCTTCACCGATTCCGGATATGCCTTCATCCGTGTCTACCCTGACCAGCACCACGCTGCGCTGGGGCAGGGTGTAGGTGGCGTCCATGATGGGTTTATCCAGTTTGCAGGTCAAGACCATGGCTTCAACTTTTTTAATTTTCACCGGCTTCTCCTCCTTTGGCGGCGATGGCTTCTTTTATAATTTTGCCACTATTATAACGGATTGCCATTCATGGTGAAAGCGGCCGGGAAAGGTTTTGTTGGCTTTCAGTTGCTCCTGCGATACTCACCCCCTGTGTCCCCCTCTCAAACAGGTTTGTCTTTGGCATCCCATTTTAATAATGTTTGAGAGGGGGAGAATTGGAGAGGGGGCGGAGCCCCCTCTCCTCTATATTCCCCTCTCCAGCCATTTATGTCCGCAGTTACTTACCAGTGATTCTGGCTGGAGGGGGGACAGGGGTGAGGTAAGCACATAATAACCAGATGTAAATAAAACCCTGAGGATATACTTTACAGCTAACGGCTTTTAGTCTAAAATAATTTTCTGGGCGGGTGTAACTCAGCGGCAGAGTATTTGCTTCCCAAGCAAAGAGTCGTGGGTTCGAATCCCATCACCCGCTCCACCGAAGCAGGTTTCGCAATGATAGATATGTGAACTGGAGGTCGCCATGAGTTTTTTAGAGCTGGCCAGAAAAAGATACAGCGTAAGGGCTTATAAACCTGACCCCGTGGCAGAT
Source organism: Chloroflexota bacterium (assembly GCA_016875955.1). Classification (GTDB taxonomy): domain Bacteria; phylum Chloroflexota; class Dehalococcoidia; order Dehalococcoidales; family RBG-16-60-22; genus E44-bin89. Next base: position 556 of record VGOH01000138.1, on the reverse strand, counting down.
GAGAAATTACAGCAGGTGCTGGAAGCGGCCCGTCTGGCACCGTCGGCCTGTAACCTGCAGCCGTTCCAGTTTATCGTCATCCACACCAGGGGCAGGGAAGCCGAGTTGAGGCGCATATACAGCTCGTCCTGGTTTGTGCAGGCGCCAATTGTAATCTGTGCCTGCGGGATGCCATCTCAAAGCTGGCGGCGCAGAGATGGTAAGAACTACTGCGATGTGGATGTGACCATCGCCATGGACCATCTTATTTTAGCGGCCGCTGACCTGGGGCTTGGCACTTGCTGGATTGGCGCCTTCAATCCCGATGCGGCCCGTGAAGTGCTGGGACTGCCCGATGACGTGGAGCCGCTGGCTTTTACACCGCTCGGCTATCCCGCGGACCGACCAGGACACAAGAGCCGGAACCCGCTGGATGAGCTGGTACGTTACGAGCGCTGGTGAAAATAGACTTCACTCCCTCAAAAAAGAAGAAGGCAAACTGATGCTATTGGCATTTATCTATTGCGAAGAGTTATACTGTTGCTGGCATGAGGAGACCCCGGTATTTCTACGGCTA
>VGOH01000137.1 GCA_016875955.1 Chloroflexota bacterium | reverse complement strand
CATGAGGCCGATTAGCGTAGCCCTGAACGGAACTTTATCTTCCTGTTTAGTCAGTTCCGCCTCAATGGTCCAGTATTCCACGGCGACGAAGTTCTGAATCTCGCGCTCGCGGTCGACGACGATTTTTACGGCGGCGGACTGGACTCTGCCCGCGGAGAGGCCACGCCTCACCTTTTTCCAGAGCAGTGGGCTGAGCTTGTAGCCGACCAGCCGGTCAAGGACACGCCGTGCCTGCTGAGCATTGACCAGCTGCATATCTATGGTACGGGGGTGCTCAAACGCCTGCTTCACCGCCGGGCTGGTTATCTCGTGGAAGACGACGCGATGATAAGGCTTGCGGTCGGCTCCGGTTACCTCCACAAGATGCCAGGCGATGGCTTCTCCTTCACGGTCAGGGTCTGTGGCCAGATATACCGACGAGGCGCTTTGCACCGCCCGTTTCAATTCATTAACGATTTTATTCTTTGCTTTAGGCACCACATATCTGGGGGCAAAACCGTTCTCTATATCCACGCCGAGCTCGCTCTTGGGCAAATCTCTGACGTGCCCCAGCGAGGCTTTAAGATTGTATTTGCTGCCCAGGATTTTGAGCAGTGTCCTGGCCTTGGCCGGTGATTCCACGATAACCAAACTTTTCGCCATGTCTTTAGTCCACCCTCACCCGGTATTCCTCCCTGACCTCTCTGGCCAGAATATAGCTCATCGGCCCCATCTGCTTCACCAGACCCTTCAGCTCCATCATCGCCAGGGTGCTGCTGACCGTGGCCACGGGCAGCCCGCTGCTGCGGCAGACCTCGTCAATATGAGTTGGCTCGGCGCTGAGGTGTTTCAACAGCAGTGACTCCGTCTCCGAGGCGGGCAGCATTTCCCGCATCTCCATCTGCCGGGCTATCGTCATCAGATTAAGCTCTTCCAGAATATCAGTATAATCGCGGACCAGCTTGGCGCCCTCCTGAATCAGATGGTTGGTGCCCCGGCTGGCCGGGGAGAGGATGCTGCCGGGAACAGCAAAAACCTCACGGTTCTGTTCCAGAGCGAACTGTGCCGTAATCATGGCGCCGCTGGTGACATCCGCCTCAACGACGAGCACGCCCAGGCTCAGCCCGCTCATGATGCGGTTGCGGCGGGGAAAGTTGTCCGCCCTGGGCCTGGTGCCCAGGGGGTATTCGCTGATAAGGGCGCCCTGCCCCATGATTCGGCGGGCCAGAGCGGCGTTTTCGCTGGGGTAGACACTATCAAGGCCACAGGCAAAGATGGCCAGGCTCCTGCCGCCCGCGTCCAGGGCTGCCTGATGGGCAATGGCATCTATGCCCCTGGCCAGACCGCTGACCACGGTAATATGGCTCTGCGCCAGGTCGGTCACGATTTCCTCGGTGACCTGTCTTCCGTAAACGGTCGCCCGCCGGGTGCCGACCACCGCCAGACACCACTCGTCCTGCGGAACTAGCTCACCCCTGACGTACAGCAGGGGCGGGTAATCATAAATTTCCTTCAGCCGTGATGGGTAGACATCATCCTTGTAGGTAAAAACCTCCACCCCATAGTGAGATAGTTTGGCCATCTCCTCGTCCGGGGAAATTTTGGGCTGCCAGGTGGCGATTGCCTGCACCACATTGCGTTCAAGCCCGGCTTTCTTCAGTTCGGCGGGCGTTGCCTGCCAGGCTTTTCCCATGCTGCCGAAATAATTCTCAAGCTGGCTGAAACGGACCCGCCCGATGCCCGGTATGAGGCTGAAACCCACCCAGTATTTAATGTCTTTCTGATTGCTCATAGCTACAGCATGATGGCGGAGAGGGTGGGATTCGAACCCACGGTAGCCAAAGGCTACACACGCTCTCCAGGCGTGCCTGATAGGCCACTCCAGCACCTCTCCGCAAACTCTATTCTACGACAAATACTGCAATTATACAGTGAATTGTCAGGCCGTTTATTTCATTACTCAAGCGGAGAGGGTGGGATTCGAACCCACGCTCCGTTTGCGCGGAGACCGCTTTTCGAGAGCGGCACCATGAACCACTCGGACACCTCTCCCCAGTTTCAAATTCTACTGTAAAAATCTGTTTGCTTCAAGGTGATGGTCCTGATACTGTTAAAGAAAGATGGTCCTGTTTGTATTTGGCTGGCAGTTAACGCCTCACCCCTGGCCCCTCTCCAGCCAGAATCACTGGCAAGTAACTGCAGGCTTTAATGGCTGGAGAGGGGAGTATAGAGGAGAGGGGCGGAGCCCCCTCTCCAGTTTTTTCCCCCTCTCAAACATTATTAAAATGTAGCGCATAAGACAGACCTGTTTGAGAGGGGGAGCAAGGGGGTGAGTAAAAGAACAACCCGGGGCAAATAAAAGCTTAAAAATACCGATTTGACAAGAACCGAGCCTTTGAATTAATCTCTTTTAAATACTCCGAGCAGAATAGTTTACATAAGGGAGGGCAACGAGTTGAAAAGAAAAGCCAGAATTGGCCTCATGAGGGACTATTTTGACGAGAAGAAAAAATTCTGGGTGCCCGGATCGGGCCTGAAGCTGCTCGATGCTATGCCCAATGTTGAATACCAAATGTTCCCGGAGTTCAAAAAGGAAACAACTCCGGACCAGATAGCGGGCTTTGACATGGTTGTCTCCTTCCGCCAGCTTTGGACCAGGCAGAGCCTTGTCGGCAATGACCAGCTGATTTCCATCCACCGGGGCGGGGTGGGCTACGAAAGGCTGGACGTGCCGGCACTCACCGATGCCGGCATAATGCTTTTTATCACACCGGACTCGGTCAGACGCCCGATGGGTGTGGTCTACCTGACCTTCATACTGGCGCTTAATATGCGCCTCCTGACCAAGGACAAATTAATACGTGAAGGCCGCTGGGCAGAACAGTCGCACTACCAAGGCTGGGGGCTGCTAGGGAGGACACTGGGAGCGGTGGGCGTGGGCAATATCGGCCACGAGATGTTCAAGCTGGCCCTGCCTCTGGGAATGAAGCATATTGCCTATGACCCTTACCTCAAGCTGGAAGCGGTGGCTGATGTGGGCGTGCAGATGGTTGACCTGAAAACGGTGCTTAAAGAGTCAGACATGCTGTGCGTCATCTGCCCGCTGAATGAGGAGACGCGCCACCTGATTGGCGAAAAAGAACTGAAAACGATGAAAAAATCCGCCTTCCTGATAAATGCCGCCCGCGGGCCTATCGTAGATGAAGCGGCACTTATCAGGGCACTGAACGAAGGCTGGATACGTGGCGCCGGGCTGGACGTCTTTGAGCAGGAGCCCATCCAGAAAGACAATCCGCTGCTGAAAATGGACAACGTCATCCTGACCCCCCATGCCCTGGCCCAGACCGACCAGACATTCAGCTACATGTGGGAAGTCATTGTCGGGCAGATGTCGGCGCTTATGCGCGGTGAAACGCCTTTTAAACTGGTCAATACCGAAGTGCGGGACAGCCCAATATTGAAGAAGAAGCTAAAGAAATTTAAAGAAGATATCAGTTAAAAATGACCGTCAGCGGGGGTAAGCGATGTCAAAAGTGAAATTCTGCCTCTTTGCTTCAACACCTGACATGCAGCGACTGGACTTCGTGGTCAAGGTCCTCACCGGCACCCCGGAAGAGCTGGGGCGAACCGCCATAGCCTGGGGATACGATGGCATTGAGTTCATGCCTGACCCTGAACGCACTCCAGACCCCGAGCTGTTCAAGAATATGCTG
>VGOH01000136.1 GCA_016875955.1 Chloroflexota bacterium | reverse complement strand
AGCCATTGCCAATCGGCTGCCCCCGAAGAAACTGGAGGCCAATATACAGGCGTTTGATAAGGCACTGAATTTTGCCCGCCGCTGGCAGGGCCGTCTGAAACGTGCCGGGACAAAAGAAGAGTATGAAATCTGAGGGCAATATCGCTTATAATATTGACCGGCCTTGAAAAATGAAGCTTTTTGAGTTTGAAGCCAAAGAAATTCTGCGTAAATACGGCATCCTGACGCCGAAGGGGAAAATGGTCAGCCGCCCCGCTGAAGCTGAGACGGCGGCCTCAGAAATTGGCGGGCCGGTAGCTCTTAAATCGCAGGTGCTGGTTTCGGGAAGAGGCAAATCGGGCGGAATCCTTTTTGCCAGCGACCCAGAAGAGGCGAGGGAGGCCGCCACCAAACTTTTCCACAGCACCATCAAAGGGCTTTCAGTTAATAATATCCTGGTGGAACAAAGAATAGACATCACCGATGAATATTATGTTTCCGTAACCATAGACCGGCAGGCCAAGAAATACGTGGTCATGGCGTCTACCAGCGGCGGCGTTGATATTGAGGAAGTGGCCAGGAAGACGCCGGATAAAATAGCTCGCCAGCACGTTGAACCCATCGCCGGTTTCAGCCGAGATAAGGCTCTGGACATGGCCTCCAGCCTGCCCTCCATAGGCAGAAACGATGCCCTCAAGCTGGGCAGCATCATTCATACGCTCTACAGCGTGGCCATGGACTACGATGCCGAACTGGTCGAAATCAATCCGCTGGTCAAAACGGCATCCGCAGAGCTCATGGCGGCCGATGCCCGCATCATCATTGATGATAACGCCCTTTTCCGGCACCCCGAGTTCGCCGGCACGGAAGTGAGCAGAATAGAGGCCAGCCCGGCCGAGATTGAGGCCAGGAAGCAGGGCCTGGCCTATGTCGACCTTGACGGTGAAATCGGCATTATCGGCAACGGCGCCGGCCTGGTAATGTCAACTCTGGACGTGGTGCAGCTCTTCGGCGGCCGGCCGGCCAATTTTCTGGATATCGGCGGCGGCGCCGGACCGGAGAGCATCAGGAAAGCCCTCGCCATCATCACGGCGAAGCCGCAGGTGAAGGCAGTGTTCATCAATATCCTGGGTGGGGTAACCCGCTGCGACCTGGTGGCCCAGGGAATCGTGGCCGCGCTGAATGAATTGCCCGCCCGGAAACCGATTGTGGTACGGATGATTGGCACCAGAGAAGAGGAAGGGATTCGCATATTGAAAGAGGCTGGCATCAACAGCCACTCCAATATGGAGGACGCCATCAGAGAGGTGGTGGCAGTATAGGCAGGCCATGAGCATCATCGTCGGCGCAGACACCAGAGTTATGGTGCAGGGCATCACCGGGAATGTGGGCCGATTCCACACCGAGGCCATGCTCAAATACGGGACAAAAATTGTCGCCGGCGTCACCCCGGGCAAAGGCGGCCAGGAAGTCCTGGGCGTGCCCGTCTATAATACGGTCGCTGAGGCAATTGAAAAACACAAGGCCAATGCCACCGTCGTCTATGTCCCCGCCCGCTTTGCCGCCGCTGCCGTACTGGAAGCCATTGCCGCCGGATTGAAAACGCTGGTGGTGATTACCGACCTGATTCCTCAGAAAGACTCCATTGAGTTCGTCGCCAGGGCAAACCGCAGTGGCGCCGTCATAGTTGGGCCGAACTGCCCGGGCATCATCAATCCCAGCAACCGGGTGCACATGGGCGTGATGCCAGACCACGTGTTCCGGCCGGGCGGCGTGGGCGTGATTTCAAGGAGCGGCACCCTCACCTACGAGATTGCCTGGCTCATCAGCAACGCCAGGCTGGGGCAGAGCACCTGCGTTGGCCTCGGCGGCGACCCCATCATCGGGCTGGATTTTGTCACCCTGCTGGAGATGATGGCTAAAGACAAAGAGACCGAGGCCGTGGTGCTCATCGGCGAGATTGGCGGCAACCTGGAGGAGAAGGCCGCCGAGTATATCAGGCAGAAGAAATACCCCAAGCCGGTCATCGCCTACATTGCCGGCAGGACGGCGCCGCCGGAGAAGCGGATGGGCCATGCCGGGGCCATCATCAGCGGCACCATGGGCACGGCCAAATCAAAGATGGAAGCCTTCCGCGCCTGCGGGGTGCCGGTGGCGGAGAAACCCAGCGATATACCGAGGCTGCTGCGGGAAGCGCGGTCCGGTAAACCGCGGCGCTCTTAATCCGCCAACATAGAATCCTCTTATGCCATCCTGCCATTCGCTACCTATTACTCAGCTTGCAAAGATTCCCCCTCACTGATAAACAGGGTTTTATTTGTCTCTGGTGCTTATGTGCTTACCTCACCCCTTACCCCTCTCCAGCCAGAATCAACGGTTAGAAACTAAAGGTATCAATGGCTGGAGAGGGGAGTATAGAGGGGAGGAGCGAAGTCCCCTCTCCAATTCTTTCCCCCTCTCAAACATTATTAAAATGGAATACAAAGGACCATCCTGTTTGAGAGGGGGACACAGGGGGTGAGCAAAGGAACAACTAAAGGCAAACAGAACCTTGAATAAGAAGAATTGACTTAAAATCGGATTTATAGTAGAGTCCCTGTGCCTGATATTCCAGCCATCTTTTCACAAAAAATTTGAACATTCTGGCTTTTTGTTGTACCCTGATTTGGCTGGTGATAAAATGATGCTGGCGATTTTAGACACGCTTTAAAAATTCAGGAAAAGGAGGGTGAAAAACCGGTAAAATTTAGGCTAGTAAAGCAGCTTTGAGAAGAGTTAGCCCATAGCGAATAATCAATGGAGGTAAAAATGGCAGACATTAAGGTCGTGGGTGTAGTCGCCAAGATTTTAAAAGAGGAGGGTGTAGACTGGTACGCTGCTGTTCATGGTGGTCATGTCTGGCAGCTCCAGGTGGCCCTGGACAGGGCGGGCATAAATTGCTACCACATGCGGCATGAGCAGTCCGGTGTCTATATGGCTGACGGCTGGGCTAGAGCCAGCGGTAAAGTAGGCGTGGCCATGGGTACAGCTGGACCTGGCTTTGGCAACATGATATCGGCTATGTACCAGGCCTATCTGGCCAGGAGCCCGGTCATTTGCCTTCTCGGGCAGCATGCCACGGAAGAGGATGGCTGGGGCCCTTTCCAGGAGGCGTATGCCGAACCGTTATCCGGTCATTTCACCAAGTGGACCAGGCGCATCATTGACCCGTCTATGGCCGCTTACTTCACTCAGAAAGCCGTCCGGGATGCCACCACCTACCCGTGTGGGCCGGTGGCCCTTGAGTTACCGGTGAATATTCAGGGCAGGCTAGCCGGGGACGAGAATTCGTTGCGGGGCTACTTGCCGCATGGCATGTGTGCTGCCCTGACTCCACCCGCCGGCGACCCCCAGGCAATAGAAAAAGCGACACGCATGTTGCTGGAAGCTAAAAAACCGGTGATTATTGGCGGTGATGGTATTTACTGGTCCAATGCCTCGGCAGAACTGAAGGAATTCGTTGAGCTGCTTAGCATTCCGGTATTGACCCGGAGAATGGGGCGGGGTGCCGTACCCGAAGACCACCCGTTAGCCTTTGGCGCTGGCTACCGCAGACCTATTCAGATGCAGTCTGACGTGATTGCCGTCTTCGGCTTGAGAATGAATATGCTTGAGGGCTTTGGCATGCCACCGCGTTTTCCAGTGGAGAATGTCAGGTATATTCAGGTATCGGAAGAC
>VGOH01000135.1 GCA_016875955.1 Chloroflexota bacterium | reverse complement strand
AGGTTTGAGAGGGGGAAAGAATTGGAGAGGGGGCTCCGCCCCCTCTTCTCTATACTCCCCTCTCCAGCCATTAATGCCCGTAGTCGTTTACCAGTGATTCTTGGCTGGAGAGGGGTCAGGGGTGAGGCGTCAGCTGCCAACCAAATGCAAATACTACCTAAAATTGACAGCAGGAGCCTAAAAAGATAATATAACCAGAGCCGGGCGAGGCTTGCTTTTCGCACCGCCACGAAGTCAGGGAAACGGATGGCAGGTTAGTCCAGAAAGGCAACATGAAGCCAAATGGTGAAGGAAATGCCTTCTCGTCGGCCCATTGAACGGAACACTACACTAAAATTTCTCAAACGCCCCTGAAGAAAGGCCGCGCCCAGGGATTATACCGCCACGTATTTCTTAACCAGCCCTGCGGTATTGACCACGTTCAGCTTCTGAAATAGCTGCGAGAAGCGCTCTTCCAGCACCGCTCCGATTCCCTTAAGATTCTCCGCCGGCAGGCTCCACATCTCCCGCTTGAAATCGCCAAAGGCTTTCTTGCGCGTTTTGTACAGGAACTGCTCCTCAGTATCGCCCGATTTCCTCTCATCGGCATATTGTTTGAGAAGGTGCTGGTTTATGGTCTGCATCAGGTCCTGAGGGAAATGAGAGCTTTCATATATGATGTTCTGAAATCCGGTGGCCAGATGGACCTCCGCGGTGCCTACCTCCGGGAACAGATGGAAAGCCTCGTCAGGCAGCGTGGACGCGCCGTGCTGCACAGCGCCGCTCATGCCGTACTCCTTACGGGCTACCTGGGAAAGCTCTTTCAAGGTATCAAAAGCCAGGTTCACACTGGCAATCTTCCCGTCGGGCAGGACGACGCCGCCATGCGTGGTGCCGGTCTGCACGCTGATTTTGGAGATACCCTTGATGCCCGGCCCCAGCAGGGCCAGGTAACCGCTCATGAAAGCCCGCAGGTCGGCCACCGTGCTGTTCTGTTTGCCCACTTCCCCGATTTCCCCGCCGACGGATATGGTAACCCCCTCCGGCTCGATGCTGCGGATGAACCGGGTCATCTCCGCGGTGACGCGGCAGTTCTCGGCCTGCTGCGCTTCCAGGCCTTCCTTTTTCAGGTCCACCAGAGTTGAAGCATCAATATCAATATTATAGAAGCCGGCGCCGACCGCTTCCTTTATCAATGCCTTCATACTCTCCGTTTCCTGCTTCGGGTCGGCAGCATACCTCTTCTGGTTCATCTGAAAATGGTCACCCTGTATGAAGACGGGGCCCTGAAACGCCTCCCTAATGGCCGCCGCCAGTATACAGGCAGCGTACTCCGCCGGCCGCTGCTTGGTATAGCCGATTTCAGAGCGCGCAATCTCAAAGATGAAGGCGCCGACTTTATGCTTCAGCGCCGCGCGGAAGACGGCCCGGGCCACCTCATAGGTAAGACCGCGGATATTAATCGCCGGCACGGTTTTGTGGTGATATGCCCCCGCCCCGGCCGCATCATACAGGCCCTGGATGCTCGCCGGGTAAATGCCCTGACTGGCCGCCAGTCCCCCAATCTGCCGCCGGTTTTCCGCCCTGACCTTTTCCTCGGCGTGCAAAACCGCCTGCTCTACAAGTCGGTCAACTCTACCACCGGCTACTGATGCGCTCATCCCTGCTACCTCGCTATTTGTTTCTGAAAATGGCCCGGCGCCCGTTGTACCGCTCCACATCATAATGTTTCTGGATGTCCACGTAGCTTGTCCGGCCGATAACCCTGGCCATGGGACATGAGGTTATCTCACCATTCCGGTAAGCGACCATCCTGCCGAAATCTCCGTTCACGATTAAGTCAACCGCAGCGATGCCAAAATACCGCCCCATCCTCCGGTCAAAGGCACAGGGGGCGCCGCCGCGCTGCAGATGACTCAGTACCACGCTCCTCGTTTCCATGCCGGTGCTTTTATAGATTTCCCTGGCCAGAAATTCACCCACCCCGCCCAGCATCTTGTGGCCAAAGCCATCAACGCCTTCCTGTCGGATAAACTCCTCACCGCCAGCTGGCTTGGCGCCCTCGGCCACGAGTACGATTTCATAGAGATTCCCGGCTTTCCTGCCTTCCAGGAGAAGTTCACCGACCCTCTCAATGGAGAAATCGCACTCCGGGATGAGTATGATATAGGCTCCGCAGGACTCACCGCCTTCCAGGGCCAGCCAGCCGGAATGCCGGCCCATCGTCTCCACCACGAATATCCGGCGGTGCGACCCCGCCGTGGTTCTCAGCCGGTCCACTTCTTCTGTGATGACATTCAGCGCCGTTTCAAAGCCAAGAGTATAATCTGTTTCCACCATGTCTTTGTCAATGGTTTTGGGAATGCCCACCACCTTAACGCCATCCTGCGCCAGCTTGCAGGCCACACCGAGTGTATCATCCCCTCCGATGGCAATAAGCGCGTCCAGCCCCAGCTTCTGAATGTTATCCATGACCAGTCTTGATTGATTGTTCTTGGGATTGTAAGGATTGGTCCGGGAAGTCCCCAGCATGGTGCCGCCGTACCGGTCCCAGGTCCTTACCTTTTGCTCGTCCAGAGGCATGATATAATCGTCCAGATTAAGGTCGCTGCCGGCCTCAAACATAAGCCCGCTCCAGCCGTTTTTAATGCCCAATACCTCGTACTGGACGCCTCTTTCCGTTTCCAGTCGCCTGTCCATGGCGGTCTTGACCGCCCATTTGATTGCCGGATTAAGCCCGGCGCAGTCGCCACCGCCGGTAAGTATGCCAATCTTTGCCTTCGCCATGCTACTAATAGCTTATTAATTCTCTAGCTCACTGTCAACTGGCAGGTTTATCGGTACTATTTGCCTATGGTTGTTCTTTCACTCACCCCCCTTGTTCCCCCTCTCAAACGGCTTTGCCTTCTCCGCTCCATTTTTAATAATGTTTGAGAGGGGGAAAGAACTGGAGAGGGGGCTCCGCCCCCTCTCCTTTAAACTCCCCTCTCCAGCCATTAATACCTGTGGTCTTTTACCAGTGATTCTGGCTGGAGAGGGGGTCAGGGGTGAGGCGTCAACTGCCAGCCAAATGCAAACAAAACCTTTTTATCCCGAGAAAATTGACAAGAGAAAGACAGGGACACTAAAATAGCAGACTGACCGAAATGAGGAGGAATCAATGAAAGAGGAAATTTTTGAGGCCGCGCTGGCTGATAAAGCCAGGTTGAAAGAAGCCAGAGGCGAAGCACAGCTGAGGCACGCCTATGGCAAGGTGGAGCCCGGACAATCGCGAATCAGCGCTCCCCAGTTTGATATGGACCGGGTCTGGAAACTGATGGAAGGGGCGATTGATTTTCACGTCCACAGTAAACCGGACGCCTATATGCCGACCCCCTACGATGATTTTGAGATAGCCAAAGACGCCAGCCGTGTGGGTATGAAAGCCATCGTCTTCAAGTGCCATTCCATGTCCAGTGCCCGCACGACTTACTTCGTGCAGAAAATGATAGACCAGTGGGCGACAGAGAACGGCCGCAAAAGCGTTGATATCTTCGGCGGCGTGGTGCTGAACTACTGCGTCGGCGGTCTCAACCCTGAGGCGGTGAACGTCTGTCACCGGGTGGGGGGCAGATTTGTCTGGCTGCCCAACCTTGACGCCTCGTTCCACCGCAAGGTCATGGGTATGGAGGGTGGCATTGAGGTGCTGGATGAAAACGACAACATCGTGCCGCCGCTGAAAGAGATTTTCGCCATGATTGCCGAAGTGGATATGATACTCGCCCTGGGGCACCAGAGCACCAAAGAACGGTTTATCCTGATTGATGAAGCCAGGAAATTCGGCATCAAGCGCATTATTGAGGTAAT
>VGOH01000134.1 GCA_016875955.1 Chloroflexota bacterium | reverse complement strand
CGAGCAGACGAGGGTTTTTGACCGGATTCTTGACGGGGACACCGGGGCGCTGGCGGGAATTAAAGCGGAAAAACCGGAACTGGATGAAATCCTGCTGCCTCTGCTCGGCCTGAAGGGAAAGTCAGCCGGCTTTCTGAAAAACCTGAGAGCGATTTCAGCGCGGAGCCTGCCCGAATTTGAGACACATATTGACAGCTTCATCGCTGTCGTCAGCATACTGGAAGACCTTGGCTGCAAGTACCAGATAGACATCGCCTCCGGCGCCGGCTTTGAATACTACACCGGCATAATCTTTCAGCTCTACAGCGGCAAAGAAAAAATCGGCGGCGGCGGACGGTATGACGACCTTATCCCGGCGATGGGCGGCGGCGATATCCCGGCCTCGGGGTTTGCTCTTTACATTGACCGCATTATCGACCTGCTGGAAAGCGGGACGATGCCGAAATCTACGGGACAGTCAGTGCTGATAAGGCCAAAGGGTGATGGGGAGATAAGAGAGGCGTTCCGCGCGGCCGGTCGGCTCCGTGACGCCGGGTGTACTGCTGAGCTTGACCTGGGCCGGGTGGAGTCGGCAAAAGCGCGCTGGCGGCTGGACATACGGGACAGGTCGCCGCAATATGTACTGAGGGACTTGATTTCAAAGAGTGAGATTGAAACGCGGACTTTTGATGAAATCCTGGTCATAATTGAGGGGAAGAGTGGACATCAAGATAGCCCTGCCCAAAGGCCGCCTTCTGAATAAGACGGCCAGCCTGCTGCAACTGGCTGGCTGGGGAATGGATGGTTACCATGAGAAGGCGCGCCTCTATAACCTGAAATCCAGCGCTTATCCCGATATCTCGGCAAAGATGTTCCATGAGAGGGATATCCCCATCCAGGTAGCCATTGGCAACTACGACCTGGGGATTTGCGGGAGCGACTGGATTGAAGAGTTGCTGGTTAAATACCCGAGCAGCGCCGTGGTCAAGGTGAGAGACCTGGGCTACGGAATGGGCGGCCTGTACATGACGGCTGGTCAGGCTGGTGTATCAATGAGCAGTCTGCGGCGCAAGGCCGGCCGGGGTGCAGTACGCATTGTCAGCGAGTATGCCAACCTGGCGGAATCTTTTGCGCTCAGGGAAAGGCTGGGCCGGTTCAGCATTTTCCCGGTCTGGGGTGGTGCGGAAGCCTACCCTCCGGAGGACGCTGACCTGGCCCTTATCAGTGGCCGCGCCAGTATGGTGCCGATTGCCCGGGTGCTCGATTTCAGTGCCTGTCTGATTGCCAATCGCAACAGCTGGGGCACCAAAGAGTTTGATGAAGTTATTGCTTCCATATGCGAGAACTGCGACCAGCTGCCCGCCGAAGAGGCAATGCCAGATGAAGGTGGAGGGCGAGAAGTTGTTCCCAGAACGGTTGAGACAGGGAAGGACGGACTGGTCCGGCTGGCTCTGCCCGATGGTCACCAGCAGTTGCCCCTGCTCCGGTTGCTGGAGAAGGCGGGCATAAAGATTGAGGATTATCCATCGCCGGCAGGAAACCGTCGCCCAGTTATAAATATTGAGGGCGTTGCTGTCAAGGTGATAAGGCCGCAGGATATGCCGTTGCAGGTGGCCAACGGCAACTTCGACCTAGCGGTCACAGGGAAGGACTGGGTGGCTGACCACCTTTGCCAGTTTCCCTCCAGCCCGGTGAAAGAGGTCCTTGCCCTGAAGTCGGGCCGGGTGCGGATAGTAGCGGTGGTCAGTCAGGAGATGCCGGTGGAGAATACCGCCGACCTCAGAAAGTTAATTGACGGCATGGCATTCCCGTTCCGGGTGGCTTCCGAGTATGTGAACATCGCCGACCGTTATGCCCGGGACAATCATTTTGGCCGGTACCGGGTGATACCAACCTGGGGGGCCACGGAGGCCTTCCTGCCCGATGATGCTGACCTGCTCATCGAGAACACCGAAACCGGAGGCACCATCGCCCGGCACAACCTGAAAATAATTGACACCCTTTTTGAGTCGACGGCCTGTCTCATCAGTAATGTCCGTATCAGAGCCGGCTCGCCGAAGGGTGAAAAAGTCAAAAATATCGTTGAGACCATACGGAAGGTACTGGAGGACAGATAACTTGAGGCGGATAGAGGATTTTAAAAGGGCCAGGGAAGCGCTGTCGCGCCTGACACCGGTGGCATCCTTCGCGGTATCGTCGGCGCTGGCAGGAAGACTGGAAAAAATGTTTGGCACCGCCAACCCGGAACAGGCGGTGAAGAGCATTATCAACCAGGTGCGCGATAGGGGTGATGCTGCCATCATCAACCTGACGGCGCAGATTGATGGCGTAAAGCTGGAAGCTATTGAGGTGCCGAAACGTGAGATTTCTGATGCACGCCGGAAAATGGACGGTGAACTGCTCTCGGCGCTGAAGCTGGCGGCGGATAGAATTAAGGCGTTTCATGAAAAGCAGAAAGATAACGTATGTCGGGAACTTGCCGCCGACGGCGCCGGGCAGTTTACAAGACCTTTGGAGAAGGTCGGCATATATGTTCCGGGCGGGACGGCGTCATACCTATCAACGGTGCTGATGACAGCAGTGCCAGCCAGGGTGGCGGGGGTTAAGGAGGTCATCATGGCTACACCGCCGGGGAAGGACGGAGCGGTGCCGGAAGCGACGCTGGCCGCCGCCGATATCGCCGGCGTTGACCGTGTCTTCAAAATGGGCGGGGCGCAGGCGATAGCGGCCCTGGCCTATGGCACAGAATCGGTGCCCAGGGTGGACAAAATCTTCGGGCCGGGCAATATCTTTGTCGTCCTGGCGAAAAAGCTGGTTTTCGGCGCTGTGGCCATAGATGGTCTGCAGGGGCCCAGCGAGGTGATGATTATTGCCGATGAGACGGCCAAAGCGGAATACTGTGCTGCTGACCTTCTGGCGCAGGCGGAGCATGACGTGCTGGCTTCGGTGATTCTGGTCACGACGTCGCGTGCCCTTGCCGGAGAAGTTGAGCGTGAACTGGCAAAGCAGCTGAAAGGCCTGTCGCGCCAGGCAATAATCAACGAATCTTTGAAAAAGGGCGTGATAGTGCTCGTTGACAGCATTGACCAAGCGGTTGAGCTGGCCAACCGGTATGCGCCCGAGCACCTCTGCCTGATGGTCAAGGATGCAGATAAATATCTGAAGAAGATAAATAACGCCGGGTGTGTGCTGGTCGGCGATTACGCGACCGTGGTGCTGGGCGATTACATCGCCGGGCCAAGCCACGTGCTGCCCACCGGCGGCACCGCTCGCTTCAGTTCGTCACTTAACATAACAGATTTCATCAAGTTCATAAATACCGTTAATATCGATGAGGCTGGGCTGAAAAGGCTTGGGGAATCGGTGATTAAGCTGGCGAAGGCGGAAGGGCTTGACGCCCATGCCCGGGCCGTAGCCAGACGGCTGCCGCGGAGCTGAACATCAGTTTAGCTAACAGCATTTGACATATTATCATCACTCGTTCAAAATGGTCTTGATAGAGAGAAATTTCACATATGGCACCAAAAGATATCACCCGATTAATCAGGCCGGAACTGCAGAGCCTGGGCGGCTATTCGGCGCACACGCCGCCGGAAACGCTGGCGGGCAAGATTGATGTCCCGACGGAGAAAATACTCAAGCTGGACGCTAACGAGAACCCTTACGGCTGTTCGCCAAAGGTGGCACAGGCGCTGTCAGACTATAAGAGCTGGAATATCTACCCAGATGCGGCGCAGGCCAGGCTGCGGCGTCAGCTGCAGGATTATACGGGGGTTGATGCCAGCCGCATTGTGGCTGCCTGCGGCAGCGGTGAGCTGCTGGACGACATTTTATGCCTGTTCATAAAGCCCGGCGACGAGGTAATCAACTGCATCCCCACCTTTGACATGTACCGC
>VGOH01000133.1 GCA_016875955.1 Chloroflexota bacterium | reverse complement strand
TCACGGCATCAGCCAGAACATCTATTCCCTTTTTCAGCGATTGTCTCGCTTCCTGATCAAATATTATCTGTTTCGCCATTTTTTCCTCCTTATCATGTCCCGGTACTTACTTGCCCTTCTTGGCCAAAACATCGCTCTCGCGCAGAATCATATACTCTTCATTGTCTATCTTGATTTCGGTGCCGCCGTATTTGGCATAGACCACGATGTCCCCCACTTTGATGTCCATGGCAATGCGCTTGCCATCGTCGGATAGTCGGCCCGGGCCAACGGCAACGACCTTGCCTTCCTGAGGTTTCTCTTTGGCCGTATCCGGCAGGTAGATGCCGGCTTTGGTTTTCTCCTCAGCTTCGATTGGTTTGACCACCAGCCGGTCAGCCAGTGGCTGCAACTTGACTGCCATTCCTGTCCTCCTTATTAGAAATTAAAATAATGACTGGGTCGCATGATTTAGCACTCTCGGGTTGAGAGTGCTAATACCATAATAACAGCAACGCCATGCTATCATCAACATAATAGACAACAGTACATGGCCTGTTATTACCATTTACATTGCTTTATCTGCTTTTTTTGCCTATTTTCTTCCAATATCCTGCTTTTTCTAACTTTTTCTCGTTTTTTCACCGCACCGTGAGGTTTTCGTTTTTGACAACATACACTAAATCGTGTAAAATTACCGCGATGAACAAGTCGTATAACGCAAAAAGGAAGCACTGGGATAGCCAGCGTATCCAGGCCCTGCGTCAGCATCTGGGGCTCACCCAGCGCCAGCTTGCCGAGCGCATGGGGACGCGCCAGCAGACCATCAGCGAGTGGGAAACCGGCCTGTACCAGCCACGCGGCGCCTCAAGCACACTCCTCTCCATAATCGCGGAACAGTCCAAATTCAAATATGACGCCGGGCCGTCTAAAAAATAACCCACCCTCAATCCTTGACAGTGTATGATGCTTCACCATAGAATTCATTGAATAAATATTGTACAGGAGGTCGCAAGCATGACAGCGCAGAGTCCCGCCAAGGTAAAGGTCACTGAAATCAAGCAGGTCTGCATCGTCTGTAAAGATATCAAGAAGACAATGGCAGCTTACTGGAATATCCTGGGCATCGGGCCCTGGGCAGTTTTTGAACTTGGCTCCCTCCAGATACCCGACCTGAAATACCACGGCAAGCCCGGCTGGGGGAGATATATCGGTGCTGTAACGCAGGTAGGGCCACTGGAAATAGAACTCTTTGAAACCATTGAAGGCGATTCCGTCTATCAGGACTGGATAGACGAATTTGGCGAGGGGCTGCACCATATTAAATTCCTGGTGGAAGACCTTGATATCGACCGGGTGAGCCGGGAAATAGAGAAACTGGGCTTCCCTCCCATTATGAGCGGGCACTTCGGGCCGGGGCAGAAAAATCAGTTCGCCTACTTTGATATGAGGAAGCCGTTGAAGGCCATCTGGGAGACCAGCAACCGGACCGGCGGAAAACCAATGGGCGCCACCATGTTTCCCGAGAACCCGAAGGCGGTGAGCCCGGCCAAGGTGAAGGTCACCGGAATCAAGCAGATAGGGGTCTGCGTTAAAGACGTGGTGCAGACCGCGGAAAATTACTGGAATATCCTGGGCATCGGGCCCTGGGAAATCAGGGAGTGGGGTTCTCACGTTCTCTTTGACCGCTATTACCATGGAAAGCCAGGCTGGGGCAGGGAGAGGCTCGCCCACGCCTATCTCGGTGATGTGGAGCTGGAACTGGTACAGTACATAGAAGGAGATTCCTTCTACAAGGACTGGATAGATGAACGGGGCGAGGGCATCCAGCACCTCAAATTCCTGTGCGATGATATTGATGGGGTCTCCAATTCACTGATTGAGCGGGGATTCCCCAGCCTGCAGTGCGGCCACTTCGGCGACCCCAGGGAAAAGGCCGGAGGGTTCAACTATATTGATATCCCGGAATTGCACTGTGTCTGGGAGCCAGTGCAAAAGCCCAAATCACTGCCGGTGGAACCGAGTTTCCGCATCCCTGCAGACTAAAGTAAAAGAACTCCGGCCGACCGGAAAATATCAGGCGTCCTCAGGTGAATTTTCATCCCCAAACGTCTTGACAAAGGCGATGGTGGTTAATATCATTAAAATTAACCGAATACCTCGGTACTCAAGGTATTCAGGAGACCGGCTATCTTTTTAGAACACGATGGTAGAGAAGACAGGATATCAGGACTTGAAAGATGGTCAGGAGTTCCCGCCCGCGGCATTTCAGGTAGACGCCAGGACTGTGGCCGATTATCTGAAGGCAGTGGGAGAAGATAATGGCCTGTATGAAAATACCGGGCTCGTGCCCCCCATGGCGGTGGCGGCCCTGTCCCTGAAAGCGTTGATAAGTGCCATATCAATGCCGCCCGGGACCATACATGTTTCGCAGGAATTTGAATTCACTGATACGGTTAAAACGGAGGATACCCTGACCAGCCACGCCAGGGTGAGCCGGGTACAGGCGCGAGGCAAACTGCACCTGATAACCGTCGAGACCCGCGTCCTCAACCAGGAGAGCAAGCCGGTATTAACGGGGAAAACGGGCTTTATTTTGCCCACACCATAATTTCATGAGGCCAAATAGGGAAGGATGATGTCAACATCGTTTGAACTCAAAGAAGGCAGCCCCCTGCCCAAAATAACCAAGAACATCACGCAGGATAACATCAATCTTTACGCCAAAGCTAGCGGAGATTTCAATCCCATTCACGTTGATGCTGACTATGCCCGTAAGACCCCCCTGGGCGGGACGGTGGCCCACGGTATGATCATCCTCGCCTATATCTCACAGATGCTGACCGGTGCCTTCGGCCAGCGGTGGCTCACCAGTGGCAAACTCAATGTGCGGTTCCGGGCGCCAGCCCGCCCCGGTGACGTTATTACCGTCAGCGGCAGCATACGCCGGATAGAAAGAGGTGACGGCCATCAGACGATTGACTGCGAAGTGCTCTGCCGCAATCAGAATGACGAGCCGGTGATTACCGGTGAGGCTAAGGTGAAGGTGAAATAAAATGAAGATTGCAGTTGACGGCATGGGCGGCGATTACGCCCCCGAAGAGATTGTGCAGGGCGCGGTTATCGGTGCCAGAGAATACAAGGTGCAGATTGCCCTGGTTGGCCCGTCCGACCGCATGAACCAGGAGCTGGCCAAGCACGACCTGTCCGGCACCGAGATAGAAGTCGTTCATGCCGGTACATATCTTGTGGAAGGGGAGCCTCCTGCCTACGCGCTGCGGCAGAAGCGGGATGCTTCCATCGCCGTGGCCACCAAACTGGTACGAGAAGGCAAGGCCGATGCCGTGGTTAGCGCTGGCCCCACCGGCGGCGTCGTCGCCGCCGCCATGTATATCCTGGGCACCATTGAGGGGATGTCCCGCCCGGTGGCGGGCGGACCGTTCCTCGGTTTTGCCCCCAAGACCCTCATGCTGGACCTGGGCACCAACGTGGACTGCCAGCCATACCAGTTCCTCGACTTCGCCATCGTGGGCACGGTTTATGCCCGGAAAATGATGGGCATCGCCAATCCAACCGTGGCGCTGCTCAGCGTTGGCGCCGAAGAAGGCAAAGGCAACGAAGTGGTCAAGGAAAGCTATCCCCTCTTCCAGAAATGCGGGCTGAACTTCATCGGCAACGTGGAAGGCTACGATATACCGGCGGGCAAGGCCAACGTCATCGTCTGCGATGGCTTCGTCGGCAATATCGTGGTCAAGTTCTGCGAGTCGCTGGGCAAAACATTCGCCGACTGGCTTGAGGAAAAAGTCCGGGGCAAGCTGGCCCAAAAAGAGATAAAAGCCATCACGAAAGACCTGCTGCGGGCCACCAATGCCGCCGATGTCAGCGGTGGCGGTCCGCTCTGGGCGGTCAACGGCGTGGCCTGTGTTTCTCACGG
>VGOH01000132.1 GCA_016875955.1 Chloroflexota bacterium | reverse complement strand
GTATGTCTAACGACATAAGTCACATCTTGAACACATGGACAAGCGCCTGTTTCCATCTTATAATTTTTATGAAGACTTTGATTGATGGCGCCATGAAGGAGGAAAGACATCAAGCCGCTGAGTTTTACCCAGATTTCAATGTATCAGACCTGCCCGCTCCAGTATAAACTGCAGTACATTGACGGTCTGAAACCGAAGGACAGGTGGTACTTCAGTTTCGGCTCAACCATACACCTCTGCGCAGAATATTTTTTTCAGGTCAAGGTGCCGCCACCGCCCACGCTTGAGGAACTGCTGCAGTTCTATGAGCAGAGCTGGCGCCCTGAAGGCTACGAGTCCGCCGAAGAGGAGACCAACTATAAGGCATACGGGCGGGAGATACTGACGTCGTTCCATGAAATCCACAGTCGCGATTTTCATATGCCTCTGGCCGTGGAGAAGCTGTTCTACATAGACATCGGCGGCATAAAACTGAGAGGGTACATTGACCGGGTGGACAAGCTGGTCAGCGGTGGGCTGGCCATCGTTGACTATAAGACGAGCAAGGAGCTTTTCACCGCGGACTACCTGGGAAAAGACCTCCAGCTGACCCTGTACCAGGTCGCCGCCGAGCAGCTATGGCTGCTTCCGGTGGAGAGGCTAACCCTGTATCACATGAGGTCAAATACGCCGGTCAGCTGTTCCGGCCGCGGCCCGGCGCAACTCAACGACGCCAAGCAGCTGGTCCTGGACGTTGCTGACCGCATCAACCGCCAGATTTTCCCGGCCACCGAGAACGATCGCTGCCCCTGCGATTTCCCCGAATACTGTCCCTATTACCGCCATCAGTATATCGCTGAGGCCGCCAGCACCGAAGCAACGCCGGCAGCAATCACCAGCGCTGAAATAGAGCGTTACGCATCGCTTCAGGCGCAAATCAAGCCGCTTCAAAAAGAACTGGAGGAACTGCGCCGGAAAATAATTGAGTACTGCGAAGCCGAAGGGCTGAACCGCATCTATGGCCTGGAGAACGAGATAACCTACCAGATGGTGGAGATGACCGGCTTTAATGAAGATGAGGTCAGAGCCCTCCTCACACCAGAGGGATTATGGGAGAGGGTAATCGGCCTTGACCAGTCAAAGCTAAAACAGCTGCTTGATGATGAGTCCGTAGCCGGGGACATCAGGGAGCGGATTAAGTCCCTGAGACAGGCGATATCCTTCCAGCAGCGTCTGCTGGTGAAGAAACGCCAGAACGACGATAAAGATACCTAGGCGTCAGTCTATTCTTTTATCTTTAAGTGAACTGTTTTTCCACCGCGGCGGCGGCTTTATCCACGGCATTGACAATCATGGCCAGCTCGTCATTGGTCATGGTCAGCGAGACCATCATCCAGAGGATGTCTCCATACCACGTCGAGCAGGCAAAAAGAACGCCGTTTTCCCGCCCCACTTTCCCCACCACGCCGGCCACGGCAGCGCGGTCGGCAAACAGCTCCTTGGTTTTCTTGTCCTTGACCAGCTCAACCGCAATCAAACCGGCATCGGCGCGCACGTCACCAATCACGGCTGATTTTTCTTTAAGGGCACCGAGCTTTTTGGCCATGATTTTGCCGATTTCCGTCGCCCGTGCCAGCAGGTTGTGTTTCTCCACATATTCAATGCCAGCCACGCCGGCCGCGGCGAGGTAACCCGTGCCGCCGAAGGTGTAGCCGTGTTGCAGGGTATTCTTGCCAGTGAAGACTTCGGCAACCTCGCTCTTCACGTGTGTGCCCGCCAGCGCCCCGCAGCCCCAGGACAGGTTCTTGCCCAGCGCCAGCATATCGGGCACGATGCCCTGTTTTTCGCACTCAAACCAGAAGCCACTGCGGGCAAAACCGGTGATTACCTCGTCACAGACAAGCAGGATTTCATACTGGTCACAGATTTCCCTTACTCTCTTCATATACCCCGGAGGCGGCGGAACGATGCCCAGGCCAGTATTGGTGGACTCGGTGATGAAGCAGGCTACCGTTGACGGGTCTTCAAACTCAATCACCTTGCCCAGCTCCTCAGCGCAAAGCAGGTCGCACCCCGGATAGGTCAGGTTATAAGGGCAGCGATAGCAGTTGGGAGAATGGATGGCCACAAAGCCGGCCATCAGCGGCTCAAACGGTGTGCGCCGGAAGATGTGGCCGCTGGCGCTGGCCGTGCTCATGCTCATGCCATGATAGTCACCGGGGTAGCGGTGGATGACCTTATACTTGGTGGCCTTGCCCAGTATCTTCCAGTAGTGCCGGGCTACCTTCATGGCGGTCTCGTTGGCATCGCTGCCGTTGCTGCTGTAAATGGTATATTTCAAACTGCCCGGCGATATCTGGGCCAGCTTCTCCGAAAGCCAGACCACCGGCTCGGTGGGGGCAAACAGGTTGGGCGTGGTCATGGTTATCTTATCCATCTGCTCTTTCATCGCCGCTAGCAGCGCGGGATGATTGAAGCCGAGAGAAGCGGCGGCGCCACACGAGTTCGTCTCCAGCAGGCGGTTGCCGTAGCAGTCTATTACGTAGTTCCCCTCCCCGGCGCTGACGATAGATACCGGCAGGTCAAAGAAGGTGGAGTCTCTCCCGAAAGCCGGCCACACATATTCTTTGGCCGTGGCAATCAGCTTGCCCAGACCAGCGCTGGCGCGATTCACGGTTGATTGTCTCATTTCATCTGCCTCCTACTTGGGTTTTTCGTTCCCTGGCGATATTTTATCAAGTTTAATATATAAAGGTACAGATTTACAAATACATCCTCGCCCATTTACTGTTGTTACTTGTTCAGCTTCACGGTGAGCACTTTGTACATATCCGGGATAGCGTGCAGCTGTTTAAAGCATTCCTCCGTTATCGGGTCGTCAAGACAGAGCACCATCATCGCCCCACCACCCCGGTGTACCCCCCGGCTGACCTGCATCTGGCTGATATTGATATCGGCATTGCCGATAATTGTGCCCACCACCCCTATCATCCCGGGGCGGTCCTTGTGTTCGGTGAACAGCATATAGCTGCCCACCGGCTCTATCTCCAGCCAGTAATCACCCACCCGCGTCAGGTGAGTCTTGCCGCGCAGCGATGACCCGCTTACCAGCGTCTTGCCCGCGGTGGTGGTGACCTCCACGGTCAACATGTTGGCGTAGTTTTCACAGGTGGCTTCTTTTTGCTCGGTAACGCTCAGCCCACGACTTTCGGCGATGATATCAGCATTGACCATATTCACACGCTCTTCGGTAAGCCGGTCCAGCAGACCAGCCAGCACGGCTACTTTTATGAGGCGGATATCTTCCCGGGCGATATCACCCTGATAGCGTATGGTCAGCGAGCTCGGCTGCCCTTCCAGCAACTGGACGACAATCCTGCCGATGGTTGTGCCGACCTGCATATACGGTCCGAGTGTTGACATGGCTTCTTCGGGAATCATCGGCGCGTTTACCGGCGACCTGGGGGGGTAACCTTTGAGAACAGCCACCACCTGCTCCGCGATATCAATGCTGGCGCTGGCCTCCGCCTCCAGTGTTGAGGCCGCCAGATGGGGAGTGGAGATTACCCTGTCGCTCTTCAATAATATATTGTCCTGTGCCGGCTCCTTGCTGAAGACATCAACGGCCGCCCCGGCCAGCTTGCCCTGATTGAGCGCTTCATAGAGCGCCTCCTCATCCACAACACCGCCTCGCGCGCAGTTGATGAGCATGGCGGCAGGTTTCACCAGGTTGAGCTCGTTGCGGCCGATTAAACCCCTGGTGCTGTTGTTCAACGGCACATGCAGGGTGATGAAGTCGGCCGTTTGCAGCAGCGTTTCCATTTCCACAAGCTGGACGCCGAGCCTTTCTGCCCGGCTTTCCGACACCATCGGGTCGTAGGCGATAACATTCATGCGCAGTCCTTTGGCTATCTCGGCTACTGCAGCGCCCACGCGGCCCAGCCCGA
>VGOH01000131.1 GCA_016875955.1 Chloroflexota bacterium | reverse complement strand
GCTCAATATCGTGGACACGGCGGCGCTGCCCGGCCTTCGCGGCAGCTACCGGTACGATGATGAGGGTGTGCCCGCCGCCAGGACATATCTCATCAGAGAGGGTGAACTGGTAGGCAGATTACATTCCAGGGAGACGGCCGCCAAAATGAAGGAAAAACCTACGGGCAACGCCCGTGCCATAAGCTACCGCTACCCGCCCATTGTCCGCATGAGCAATACCTATATTGAGCCGGGCAAGGTGTCCTTTGCCGACATGATTGGCGATATTAAGGAAGGTATCTATGCCAAAAACTGGTACGGTGGCACCACCAGCATGGAGATGTTCACCTTTTCCGCCGGCGAGGCGTACCTGATACGCAATGGTAAAATTGCCGAGGCGCTGCGACCGGTGGTGCTGACCGGCAACGTGTTTGATACGCTCAAGAACATTGATGCCATTGGCGATGACCTTGATATGAATGAGGGGGGTGGTTGCGGGAAGGCAGGGCAGATGCCGCTGCCGGTGTCCAACGGCAGCCCCCACATTCGTATTCGCCGCTGTCTGGTGGGAGGCAGGTGATTATGGAAGCGATATTGGAGCAGGCCAAAAAATCAGCCGAGGCAGCGGAGGTCTTTTCCGTCTCGTCTGAGGAAACACAGGTTCATTTTGAAGCCAACCGACTGAAGCATCTTCAGACCAAGCAGCAGACCAGCCTGGCGCTGCGCGTAATACGCCAGGGCAGGCTTGGTTACGCCATCACCACCAGTCCTGATGACTATAAGTCTCTGGTGGACAACGCCGTGGAAACGTCGCGATTTGGCATGGAGGCCAAGTTCGAGTTGCCTTTGGCCAGCACCTATCCGCCGATTGAGGTTTTAAGCGCCGATGTTGAATCTGTGTCCATCGAAGCCATGGTCGAGCTCGGGGAAAAGCTCATTGCCGCGGTCGCCGGGCATACCCCGGGCATCATCTGTGAAGCCGAGGTAAGCCGGGGAGTGGTATCGGTGCGGCTGGTGAACTCCCGCGGCGGACAGGCGGCATACCGGAAAAGCTATTTCCGCTTTGGCATTGAAGGCAATTTGACCAAAGGCACTGATATGCTCTTCGTTGGGGACAGTCACAGCTCCTGCCGGGCGGTACTGGAGGCAGGCATTGTCCTTGCTCCAGTGGTTCAGCAGCTGGAGATGGCCCGGAGCCAGGCTACCGTAGCCACCAAATCGCTGCCGGTGGTCTTCACCCCGCACGGCGTGGCCAGTGCCCTGGTCATGCCGCTGATGGCGGCTTTCAACGGCAAGACAGTCTTGGAAGGAGCTTCACCGCTCGGGCAAAAGCTGGGCGAAGAAGCCTTTGACCGCAAATTCCGGCTCTGGGATGACCCCACTGTCAGCCTGCGGCCGAGCAGCCGCCCCTGCGATGATGAGGGTATGCCCAGCCAGCGTACGCCGCTAATTGAGGCGGGGAAAGTGGCTGGTTTCTTCTATGACCTTCAGACCGCGGCCCTGGCGGGCACCAAAAGCACCGGCAATGGCAGCCGGGGTCACGGCGGGCTGCCCGCCCCCTCGGCCAGCGCCTTCGTCATCGCCCCCGGAGACACCACTTTCAACGATATGGTCGGCGACATCAGGGAGGGATTGGTGGTGGAGCAGCTCATGGGCGCCGGACAGGGCAACATACTGGGCGGCGATTTCAGCGGCAACGTCCTGCTCGGTTACAAGGTGGAAAATGGTAAAATAGTGGGCAGGGTGAAAGATACCATGGTCTCCGGCAATGTCTATCAGGCGCTGAAAGAAAGCATTGCCTTGGGCCGCGACGTCAGGTGGGTGGATGCCTTTTTGCACACCCCGCACATATACTGCCCCAGTATATCGGTGGCCAGCAAGGGATAGTATTATATCAGGGATGTCTGAGGGGGCGAAGCCCCTCTCACAAATCCTCCCCCTAGAATAAATAGAGGTGTGGTGAAATGAAGGGATTAGTCAGGTTTCGCGCTCATCCCAGGTTGAATTCGCCGAATATGCTCGCCGCTTGGCCTGGCGTGGGGAACGTGGCCGTGCTCGTGGCTACATATCTCCTTAAAAAGCTTGATTTCAAGGAGCTCGGTGAAATTGAGCCGTCTTACTTCTTTGACCCGGTCGGTGTGGTGGTCAAGGGCAACGTGGTTGAGGAGCCAAAATTCCCGCAGAGCAAATTTCTTTACTGGAAGAACCGGGGCGAGGGAAGCGACCTTATCGTATTCATTGGTGAAGACCAGCCGGCCGCCAAAGGGTATGAGCTGGCCAACTGCGTTCTGGATGTCGCGGAAAAGTTCGGGGTGCCGAGGATATTTACCTGCGCTGCGGCGATGACCCGCATTCATCACACCGAGACGCCGGGGGTGCTGGGGGTGGCCACCGACCCGGCGGCGGCAGCTATTTTTAAGAAGTACAACCTGATGCCCGCCGCCAACCTGCAGATTGCCGGGCTGAACGGGCTGCTGCTGGGGGTGGCCAAGGAGCGGGAAATTGAGGGCATCTGCCTGCTCGGCGAGGTTCCCGTCTACGCCACCCGCATTCAGAACCCGATGGCGGCGCTGGCAGTGCTCCAGGTGCTGACCACGATGTTCGGTGTGGAGGTTGACCTTGATGAGCTGGCACAGATGGCGGTAGAGACGAAGCAGAGAATGAAGCAGGTAGCCTCGCAGGCGATGGGCGAGTATATTGACTACTTCACCGAGCCGATATGGGAAAGCGGGGAGGAGGAGAACGAAGAGGAATAGAACGGAGTGGAAGCGTGATGCTGGGCACCAAGGTCAGGCTGCGGGAGAAGAAACTGGCTGACGCCCGAAACGACTACCGGTGGCAGACCGACTCCGAGCTGGCGCAGCTTGATGCCACGCCCCTGCTGACCATCTCGTTCCCGAGGTATTTAGTTAACTACACGGCGATGCTGCGCAATCCCTCGCCGAAACGTCGCACCTTTGCCGTAGAGACCCTTGACGGCAGGCACATTGGCAACTGCGTGTATTACAACCTGGACCCGGGAAAAGGAGAGGTGGAGGTGGGCATCATGATTGGTGAGCGCGATTACTGGGACAAAGGCTATGGCACTGACGCAGTGGTCACGCTCGTTGACCATATTTT
This sequence comes from Chloroflexota bacterium, assembly GCA_016875955.1. Taxonomy (GTDB): domain Bacteria; phylum Chloroflexota; class Dehalococcoidia; order Dehalococcoidales; family RBG-16-60-22; genus E44-bin89. The sequence continues at coordinate 856 of VGOH01000131.1, read as the reverse complement.
TACGACCACCGGGTTTCAGCGCCTGCATCTGAAAACGCTGGACTGGAACGAGCGGGCGCAGCGTTGCTTTCTCAAGTGTGGCTTCGCGCCCTGTGGACAGATGACCAAGAACGGGCATCAGTTTGTGCTGATGGAGATAAGAAAAGAAAGCTGGCAAAAAGGACAGGACTAGGTTGAAAGAGATTTATACTTCACCGATAGCCTGGCTGGGCGACCGCGTGCGCATCCTTGACCAGAGCCGGCTGCCCGGCGAGGAAGTCTATCTGGAGCTGACCGATTACCGTGACGTTGCCTCAGCCGTCGCAGAATTGAAAATAAGGGGCGCTCCGGCCATCGGGGTAGCTGGAGCTTATGGAGTCGCCCTGGGGGCACTGAAAATTGAATCTGGACAAAAGGTGGATTTTAGGAAGAGGCTGGAAGAAATAATAAATGCTATCGCTGTCACCCGACCCACCGCCCGCAATCTCTTCTGGGCGCTCCAGCGCATGCGGCAGGTGGCCGAGGGCTTTGATGATGTGGACAGGATAAAATCGGCGCTGGTCAATGAGGCGGTGAGAATACACGATGAAGAGAGGGAGGCGACTCGGAAGCTGAGTCAGCACGGTGCCAAGCTTATCAAGGATGGTGATACCGTGCTGGTGCACTGCAATGCGGGATCTCTGGCCACCGCCGGCTACGGCACGGCGCTGGGTATTATTTTATTTGCCATTGAGCAGGGGAAAAAGATTAAAGTTATGGCCACGGAGACGCGCCCCGTTTTGCAGGGAGCGAGGTTGACCGTCTGGGAATTGCAGAAAGCCGGTGTACCCGTGACGCTGATTGCCGACTCTGCGGCGGGCTATTTCATGCAGCGGGG
>VGOH01000130.1 GCA_016875955.1 Chloroflexota bacterium | reverse complement strand
AATCAGGCAATCGACCTGGTTCTCCGGGGTCCCCTGAAATATCTCCCCCCGGCAGGCACGCTCCGGCGCGTATATCCGGACAACCCGGGTAAAAGAGCCGGACATGCCGACCCCTTTCGGGTCTACATTAAGTTCTTTGACTCCCCAGACCGGAATGGTGGCGCTTCTGGAGCGGGCGATGCCGCGCAGCGAGGGCAGACGCGGCGTATTGATTTCCTTGACCACGGTAATCACCGCCGGCAGAGGGCTGGCCACGATTTCGTAGCCATCCTCAACCAGACGCCGGACGTGCATCTGGCCCTCGGCAACGTCCTCTATACTGCTGACATAGGCGATAAACGGCAGGTCGAGCATCTGGGCAAGCTGGGGGCCGACATGCCCGGTATCGCCGTCCAGCGTCTGCCGGCCGCAGATAACAAGGTCGGTCTGCGCCAGCCTGCGTACCGCCGCCGCAAGTGTGCGGGAGGTCGCCCAAGTATCGGCACCGGCGAACGCCGGGTCGCTCAATAAAATGCCCTCGTCCACACCAAGGGATATGGCCTCTCTCAGCGCGCTTTCCGTCTGCGGGGGGCCCATGCTGACGGCAGTTACCCCGCCGCCGAATCTCTCCCTCAGCCTGACCGCTTCCTCAATGGCATAGGTATCAAGGGGATTGATGATGTTTTTAATTCCGTCGCGGATGAGGTTATTGGTTTCAGGATTAATCTTTACCTGCGTGGTGCCCGGCACCTGCTTCAGGCAGACGACGATGTTCATTCCGTCCTGGCCTTCCGCTTCCTCAGCTCAACGGCAATGGCGTTGCGCAATATCTGGTTAGCGCCCTCGTATATCTGGGTAATCTTGGCGTCCCGCATCATCTTCTCCACCGGGAAGTCCTTCATATAGCCGGTGCCGCCGCAAATCTGCACGGCATCAGTGGTCACCTTCATGGCCACGTCCGAGGCGAACACCTTGGCCATGGCCGATTCTTCGGTGATTCTTCTGGCGCCGCTGTCAACCGTCCGGGCCGCAGCATAGACCAGCGCCCGGGCCGCCTCCACCTGCGTGGCCATCTCCGCCAGCATGTCCTGCACCACCGGCAGCGAGATAATGGGCTGGCCGAACTGGACGCGCTGCTGGGCATAGTCCACGGCCACCTCCAGCGCCCCCTGGGCGATGCCCACCGCCTGTGCCCCAATCCCCGGCCGCGAGCGGTCAAAGAGCCGCATCGCCTGGATGAATCCCAGGCCCGGCTTGCCGATGAGGTTCTCCTCGGGCACTAGGCAGTTGCGGAAGATGAGCTCCCCGGTGGCCGAGGTACGGATGCCCATTTTCTTCTCTTTTTTGCCGAAGGTGAAGCCCGGGGTGCCCTTCTCCACCAGGATAGTGCTGGCGCCGCGGGCGCCCCGGGTCCGGTCAGTGAGGGCAACCACCGTGTAAAGCTCAGCTTCGCCGGCGTTGGTGATGAACTGCTTGGTGCCATTGAGCACATAGCCACCTTCAACCCTGTCCGCGGTGGTCTTGATATTGCTGGCATCGCTGCCCGCCGTGGCCTCGCTGATGGCAAAGGCGGTCAATTTTTTGCCGGCAGCGATATCCGGCAGGTACTTCCGCTTCTGCGCCTCGGTGCCATACTCTATCAGAGTGTAGGAGCCAAGGGCGTTTACGGCATAAGTGGTGGCCACGCCGCCGCATATCCGGCTCAGTTCTTCTACCACCAGGCACAGTTCCAGACAGCCACCTCCCAACCCTTCATACTCCACCGGCACAAAAACACGGAACATGTCGGCCCCGGCCAGGTCTTGAATAATCGCCCAAGGGAACTCTCCCTTCTCGTCCAGCTCCGCCCGGACCGGCAGCACCTTCTCCTCGGCAATCTTCCGGGCCAGGCTTTTTATGGTCTTCTGCTCTTCAGTGAAGAAATATTCCAAGGAAATCTCCTTTCCTATATGGGGAAAACCTGTTGTCGGATAAGCACTTATATATAGTAAAAGTCAAGTAAAATTATAGGTAAAGTCCCCCTCAGCGTCAAGGTAATAGCTTGGCAGGCATCTTGACAGAGTCCATCGCGGTGGCTATACTACCGATTGCAGAGTGCTGGTAATACTGGTCACTCTGGCAAAAGGGGGTGTATCTGATGGCCGCTAAGGCATTTGTCCTGATTGAGACAGAGGTGGGCAAGACCAGGGAAGTGGTCGCTGCCTTGCAAAAATTGAACGGAGTTACATCAGTTGATACCGTAACTGGTCCCTATGATATCATCGCCATCCTGCAGGGCAAGAGCCTTAATGATATCGGTGACCTCGTTACCGGTAAGATTCACCCTATTCCGGGCATATCCCGCACGGTGACCTGCCTGGCGATTTAAATCACACGTGCAACGCCATCAGGACTTCATCAACCGTCTGCTCAGCGGTTGAAGCGCCCGCGGTCACACCGATGCGATTTTTACCCTCCGTCCAGGAGGGGTGGATATCAGCCGCGGTTTCAATCAGGTGAGTTTCCGTTATTCTGGAACACAACTCCGCCAGGCGATTGGTGTTGGCGCTGTGATGGCCACCAACCACCAGCATCAGGTCAACCTGGCCGGCCAGCGCGATGGCGGCGGCCTGACGCTGCCGGATATCATGGCAGATGGTGTCAATTATCCTCATTTCCGAATCCCGGGTGAAGGCATTATCTATCAAATTCTTGACGAAATCGGTGAATTGGTCGGGTACCTGTGTGGTCTGGGATAGAATACCGATACGGCGCGGTATCCGTGGCAGTCCGGTGATGACGCTTTCCTCCAGTGCCGCAATGCCCTTCCCTTTCGCCCAGCCCAGAATACCCTTGACCTCCGGGTGCTGGGAATCACCGAAAATAATCACCAGGAAGCCAGCCTCGGCCAATCTCCGCGCCGCCGCCTGTGCCCGAAGGACAAACGGGCAGGTGGTGCTGATTATCTCAATACCCCTTGCCTTGATTTCCTCTTCAAGCTGTGGGCTTATGCCGTGAGAGCTGGTAACCACCACGTCGCCGCGGATATCTTCAACATTCTTTGCCACCCGCACACCGATTTCCGATAGCTTCTGCAATACCTGCCGGTTATGCACCACCGCCCCCAGCGTCTCCACACCGCCACGCTCACGGGCAACCTTCTCCAGTATGTCCAGCGCCCGCTTCACGCCGAAGCAGAAACCCACCTTGTCCGCTTTCTCAATTATCATCTTACTTCTGGCCACGGTACTGCCCCCGATACTCCTGAGGTAAAAGCTCGGCAATGCGCCCCATTATAGTTTGTGTGAAAGCCGCCAGCTGCTCCCTGGTCACTTTCCCGTTCACCGACGGCAGATTAAACGGTCGCCCGATGTTCACCGTAATCGCGGGGCGTCGCAGCCACCAGGTCCGACCGGCTATTTTTTCGGTGCCGTAAATCCCCACCGGCAGGACGGGGACACCATTGCGCACCGCGATTAGCGCCGCCCCGGAGAAGGCGTTCACCATCTGCGCCTCCATGGCCCGCCGCCCCTCCGGAAACACTATCAGCACTTTTCCCCGCCCGAACCACTGCTCGGCAAAGCGCAGGGCATCCCGGTTCATGCCGCCGCGTCGCAACGGAAAGGCACCGTAATTGCGGACAATATATCCTGGAATCCGCGACCGGAATAACTCTTCTTTGGCCAGAAACATCGCCTGCCGGTTGATGCTCAGGCCCATTATGGGCGGGTCGGCCATACTGAGATGATTGGCCGCCGCTATTAACGGCCCCTCAGCCGGAATATGCTCTCGCCCCAGCACCCGCCAGCGGGTGAAGAGGAACAGAACCACCCGGGTAAAATAACGCCCGCCGTAATATATCCAGTGCATTTTGTGCCCTGCTAAAACCAGTACTTTACTAATTATAGCTTTGGGGCAGGTTAAAGGCAATTTAGCCTGTTGCGAAATGGTCTAGCTTGATTTCACATTTAAGTAGTATAATCCTCGTTAAGATGTTTTT
>VGOH01000129.1 GCA_016875955.1 Chloroflexota bacterium | reverse complement strand
CCGTGGGAGTGGTGGCCAGCGAAGAGAGGGACGGCAGCCCCATCGCAGACCATCTGCGCTGGGGGGTCTATGTGGTCTACCGGGCCACGACCGACCATATGCGCCGGTTTATCTCCACGCATGGCCTAGTCAAAGACGACTCCGGCGAGTATGTGGCCGCTTACCGCGCTTACCACCTCATCGGGCTGGAACTGGGCATAAGCGTGGCCAGGGTGGCCCTTCAGGGCGAGTCCACCGGGTCGGCGGACTTCTTTACCGCAGACGTCGCCTCAGTCGCCAAGAAGAATTTACAAAAAGGCGATGTCCTGGACGGCGAAGGCGGGTTCACGGTGTACGGTCGGCTGACCAAGGCTGTGGATAGCATAGCCGGAGGCTATCTGCCCATGGGATTGAGCCACGGCGCCAAACTCATACGGGCAGTTAAAAAGGACTCAATCCTGACCTATCAGGACGTGGCGCTGGATAAGAGCCAGCTATCTTATAAACTGCGCAAGGTGCTGGAAAAGGATTTCAAGCCAATTACCAAAATTTAATATCCGCTGGAGTACTCAATAGAGAAGCGCCTCTTGAACCTTTCCCATATGGCTATCGTCTTCATGCCGAAGAAACCTAAAAACACCACATTGCCCAGAGCATGGAAAGTATCAAACCAGACGCTGGTAAGCTGGTAGGTGAGAAAGGTCCTCGAAGTTAAAGGATAGATAAAAGAGGCCCAGTACCAGGTGTTCATTATCCAGCCGTAGAGATAGCCCCAGACAGCGCCGAATACAATCAACGTTATTTTGCCCAGCCCGAATCTTCTAAAATAGGCGGCGGAGACGCCGGCCAGACCCCAGGCCAGCATCTGGTAAAGCGTCCACGGCCCCTGGCCGAGAAATAAATTGGAGACGAGCGCCGTCATCGCCCCGACCATGAAGCCGGCCACCGGTCCGAAGACGTAGCCGGAGCAGATTATCAGGTAGGTGCAGGGCTGCACGTTGGGTATTACCGCGAAAGGGACTCTGGCCACGGCGGATATGGTGCCCAGCAAAGCGATTATGGCAATCTCCTTGGAACTCATGGCGGTGGCCTCAAACTCAAAGAAAAAGGCAACGACTGCCAGGGCAACTATCATCGTGGCGGTCAGTCCCCATATAGCAACCATGGGTAGCCAGTTTTATTTTGAGCCCACCTCTTTCAAAACTGCCTGCAAGACCTCGTCCTTGATATGGTAGCTGTGTTCCGCTCCGGGGAAGATACCTTTTTCCACCTCTTCTTTGTACTGCTTGAATGCCTGAACAAAACCTTCGGCAAAGTTAGCATATTTCTTGACAAATTTGGGGGTGAAACGCTCAAAAAGCCCGAGTATATCGTAGGATATCAATGCCTGGCCGTCAGTGTACGGCCCGCTGCCTATGCCGAAGACCGGAACGGTGAGCTCCTGGCTGATGTATCCCGCCAGTCGGTCAGGCACACACTCAAGGGCCAGCATGCAGATGCCAACTTCCTGCAGAATTCTGGCATCCCTGATAAGCTTGCAGGCCGTGGCGGTATCAGTGCCCTGCACCTTGTATCCCCCCAGGGCAGTAACGCTCTGCGGAGTGAGCCCCAGGTGTCCCATCACCGGGATGCCGGCATTGACAATTGCCTTAATTGTCGGCGCCATTTCTTCCCCTCCCTCCAGCTTGACAACATCAACGCCGCCAAACTTCATCAGCAGGCCAGCATTGTAGACGGCGTCTCTTATACATGTCTGGTAGGAAAGGAAGGGTAGGTCACCGGTCAACACAGCGTGTTTTACCGCGCGCGATGCCGCCTTGCAGTGATGGAGCATTTCCTCCATGGTCACCGGCAGCGTGCTATCCAGCCCCATCACCGCCATCGCCACCGAGTCGCCCACCGCCAGAGTATCGGCCCCAGCCCGGTCAGCTAACAAAGCCATGGTGTAATCATAGCAGCCGGCGATGCGGACCATTTTCTCCCCTCTTTGCTTTTTGGCCAGAAGGTCTTTGGGTGTCAATTTCTTTTGTTCCATGGTATCTTCCAGTCTCCTTGTTTCATATTTTGCCCAACGCAATCTGATATTAAAATGGCGTCAGACGACTTTTATTATAGTCGTATTTGGGCGGTTGTCAATGTCAGAAATAGAAGGTTTTATTCGCCTCTGGTTGTTCTTTTACTCACCCCCTTAATCCCCCTCTCAAACAGCATTGTCTTTGACACTCCATTTTAATAAGGTTTGAGAGGGGGAAAGAATTGGAGAGGGGGCTTCGCCCCCTCTTCTCTATACTCCCCTCTCCAGCCATTTATGCAGGCAGTCTTTTGCCAGTGATTCTGGCTGGAGAGGGGTCAGGGGTGAGGCGCTAACTGCCAACCAGAGGCAAGCAAAACTAAATAGAACTGTAAATTACCCGTTTTATATGAGCCGGCGTTTCCGTAAAACTGCATTCTTGCCACTGGTTAAGTCCACCGCTTATAATCCATTTAACGATTCTAATAAATAGAAAGGCTTTGACTGGAGGGTAAACGAAGTTGAAGAATGTGCTGAAAGCAAAATTGCGGCGGGGGGAGATTGTGGTTGGCATCCTGACCGGTCTAGGACATCCCGATGTAACCGAGCTGTTATCCCGGGTGGGCTATGACTTTCTGTATATAGATGACGAACATGGCCCTATGCACTACGAGACTATCCAGAGGATGATGCAGGCCATGAACGGAACGGATTGCACCCCCGTTGTGAGGGTGCAGCAGAACGATTCTACTGATATAAAGCGGTTGCTTGATATCGGTGCTCATGGTATTGTCGTCCCCATGGTGAGCTCCAGAGAGGATGCCGAAAAGGCGGTCAAGGCCTGCAAGTATCCCCCGGAAGGCATCAGGGGCTATGGGCCCAGGCGCTATGACCTTATTGACCCCGATTATTTAAAGACCGCCAACGATGAAACCCTAGTGATAGGCATCATTGAAACGGGCAGGGCGGTAGAAAATATAGAAGAGATTCTCTCCGTTGATGGCCTTGATGCCTGCCTCGTGGGGCACTTTGATTTATCGTTCGATATGGGTTGGCCGGTCCCTCCGGCCATGCCTCCCAATAAAAACAACCCCCAACTGGCCCGGGCGCTGGATAAAGTGCTTGCCGCCGCAAAAAGAACCGGGAAACCCGTCGGCCTCGCTGCCAATGCCAGCAATATTGCCTGGGCAATAGAAAAAGGCTTCACCTTTAACCTTGTCGCCTATGTCGACAGGCTGCTGTTTGATGCCGCGCGCAGCGCGCTGGACATTGCGCGAAAGGCCGGCCGAAGCAAATAACTGATTAGCCCTTTCCTTTATGGCCCGTTTCTCTCATCAGAAAGAGGCCGATGACGGCGGCGAAAATTATTATGGCCCAGAAGATAAAAGGCCATACCTGGTTGATTTCGGCTAAATTGCCGCCGATGATAGGGAAGAGGAACCCCCCAACATTCTGGCCGGCAACCACTAAACCCACCGCACTAGCCCCATAGATGGGGCCGACCCCCCTCATCTCCAGGGGCATCGTTAGGCTCAGCGTGATGAAACCCATGGCCGCAATACCTATCAGGGGGATTAACAGCCAGAATAACATTGTGCCCGATATGGATAGGAGGTAAGTGCTCATGCCCGTCACCGCGGCACAGGTTATGAGGACCAGCTTTCTGGTGCCAATTCTATCCGAGAGCGTCGGCAAGGCAATGGCGCCAATAATGCCCGCCATAAAGATAGTTGAAGATATGGTATCACCGGTGATTTTCATTACCCCGGCGTTCTCCAGGTAAACCGGTATGTAACCCATCAGGGCAATATAGGAGCCGACCACTCCAAAATTAGTTATGACCAGAAGCCACAGCTCTTTAACGCGGACGATGGTGGCCAGTGTTTCATGGAAAGGGACCTCCCTCTCCGTTGTGCTGGTCCCGGCGATGGCCTGGCCTGACTTTCCTTTCTTCATTACCAAAAGCCAGATGATACCAAGGACGGCACAGATAGCGCTATAGAAGAAAATTACATTTC
>VGOH01000128.1 GCA_016875955.1 Chloroflexota bacterium | reverse complement strand
GGCCCGGTGGGGGATGAGCTGGCGGGAGCGGAGAAAGACTTTGAGGTCATCAACGAGTACACCTATCAGATTGACGGCAGCATGCGCATCGAGGAAGTGAACGAAGAAATGCACCTTGACCTGCCCGAGGGCGACTATGAGACCGTGGCCGGCTTCATCCTCTGCCTCCTCGGCCACATCCCCAGACAGAATGAGCAGCTGCGCTACAGGGGCCTGAAGCTGGTCATCACCGAAATGCGCGGCCGCAAAATCGAGAAAATCCTGCTTACCAAGGAAAAACCGGCAGTGGGCGGACCGCCCGAACTAAAAAAGGCACCCGAAAAGTCCTGATATTAAACAGCCATGCAGCGCTTGCGTATAAAATACCGTCGTGGTCAAGAACTAAAATACATCTCCCACCTTGATATCATGCGCCTCTGGCAGAGAGCGCTCAACCGCGCCGGCATACCGCTGACCTATTCCGAGGGATTTCATCCACATCCCAAAATTTCCCTGGCCGCGCCGCTGGCTGTCGGCGTCACCAGCGAAGCGGAACTCATGGACATCACCCTTGACCGGCAGGTCTCACCGCACTTTTTCACTGCGGCGGTAAGCCAGCAATTGCCCGCCGGCCTGGAAATTATGCAGGTGGTCCAGATTGCGGAGACCATGCCATCACTGCAGTCGCAGGTCCGCTTTGCTGAATATACCGTGGAGCTTGAAACGGGGAAAGGAAGACCGGAGATAGCCGCCGCCATTGCCTCGGTCCTATCCCAGGAACACCTCCCCTGGGTGCACCAGCGGGACACCGGCCCGAGACATTATGACCTCAGGGCGTTAATTGATGATATCTGGCTGGTGAGTTTTCAGGACCATTGCTGCACCATCGGGATGAGGCTGCGCTGCGATGGCGGCGGTTCGGGAAGGCCGGAGCAGGTTGCCGCTGCTCTGGGATTTGCGGAAATGCCGACTTCAATTCACCGCACCAAGCTCATTATGAGGTCGAGTTAGGTTACGGGTGGCATCGGTGAAGCAAACAGGTACGGTGGCATTGCCCGAGCGGGTTTCCCGGTTCATCACGGAACACCACCTGCTGCCGAAAAGAGGTAAGCTGGTGGTGGCGGTATCCGGCGGACCTGACTCGGTCTGCCTGCTGCACATTCTGCATGGCCTTCAGGACAAATCGGGCATCATGCTGCATGTGGCACACCTCAATCATGAGCTGCGCGGTGCCGAGTCCGACGCCGATGCTGAATACGTGGCCGACCTGGCACGAAGGCTGGGCTTGCCCGCCACGGTGGAGCAGCATGATGCCAGAGCCTACCAGAGAAGCAGGCGTCTCTCGCCGGAAGAGGCGGCACGTGAACTGCGTTACAACTTCCTGGCCGAGGTAGCCCAAACGGCCGGGGCTGACGCCGTGGCGGTGGGACACACCCTTGATGACCATATTGAGACCATCCTGATGCACTTAATCCGGGGCAGCGGCACGCGGGGGTTAAGGGGACTGCAGCCATCCAGCACATGGCACTCCGGCGATGTGGCTCTGACCGTCATCAGGCCGTTGCTGGAGACGAGCCGGAAAGAGACCGCCACCTACTGCCGCCGCCATCGGCTCAAGCCCCGCCTTGATACTTCAAATCTGTCGCTGTCGCCGCTGCGCAATAGAATCCGCCAGCAGCTTATCCCCCTGCTCCAGAGCTATAATCCACAGGTGACTGATGCCCTGCTGCGCACCGCCCGCATCGCTGCCGATGACCTCGCCGCTCTGGAAGAAGTTGCCCTTAAACTGGGCGGCAACATCGTCACCGAACGGCAGAAAACCATAATTCTGGACAGAGAGCGTTTTATGAATTTGCCACCTGCCCTGCAGCGCCATCTCCTGAGGGCGTCCGTAGAAAAGCTGCTCGGCAACCTGATGGATATTGAGAGCCGGCATATTGAGGAAATCATGGCCGCGCTGCCCAGGCCGGCGGGCAAGGTCATCACCCTGCCCGATGGGCTAGTCTTCACCATTGAGTATGACCGCTATCTTCTGGGCAGAGACCCCGCTGCTTTATCACCTTTCCCGGCCCTGGAGAAAGAATATGCATTAAAGGTGCCGGGGACAACGGCGCTGCCCGGCTGGCAGGTCGTGGCCAGTATTATCAGGCGTGAGCAGATTGTAAAAGAGGGCGACTCTTATACCGCCTGCTTTGACCTTGACCGGACGGGAGATAAATTGACCATACGCCCGCGTCGTCCCGGCGACCGTTTCCAACCCCTGGGCATGAGTCAGCCCAAAAAACTGAACGAGTTCATGATTGACCGCAAAATTCCACAGGCCTGGCGACGGCGGATACCGATTGTCTGCTCACCGGAACAGATTATCTGGGTGGTCGGCTGGCGCCTTGATGAACGGGCCAGGGTGACCGAAGGCACCGGGCAAGTCCTGCGCTTAAAATTTGTCAGGGATTGAGCTTTTGCAAGCGGAGTTGAAGTAGAAAAACCCTTTACTTCGGCTTTATCCCGCGAACCTTGATGCTAGCCACCGAGTTCACTGTGTCCTTTATCTCGCCTGCCGACATTTTGAGCTTCTTGATAACCGCCTGCGCCGTCGGGTCATTGACCATGCCGTCAATGGGGAAAATGGTCTCATCCAGGACCTGCACTTGCTTAAAACCAGCTTCAGCTATCGTATCCAGGTATTCCTTCTTCATCAGAGCGCCGGAAATGCAGCCCACATATGCCGCCACGGAATTTCTGATGAAATCAGGCAGTTCCTTGAGCAGGACAATGTCCGATACCATCAGCCGGCCGCCCGGCTTGAGCACGCGTAACGCCTCACCAAAGACCGCCCTTTTATTCGGGGAGAGGTTTATCACACAGTTGGAGATGATAACGTCAACAGAATTATCCGCCACCGGCAGGTTCTCAATCTCGCCGAGCTGGAATTCAACATTCCGGTAGCCACCCTTCTCCGCATTCTCCCTGGCCTTCTCCAGCATCTCCGGCGTCATGTCCACGCCGATGACCTTGCCCTTTTTCCCAACCTTGTTTGCCGCCAGAAAACAATCGAAACCAGCGCCCGAGCCGAGGTCTAAAACCGTTTCTCCTCCGGCCAGAGATGCCAGAGCGATGGGGTTGCCGCAGCCCAGGCCCAGGTTAGCACCATCCGGCACCGAGTCCATCTCTGCCTCTGTATAACCGATGGCTTTGCTGATGGACCTGGTCGTGCTGCCGCCTCCGCAGCATGATTTCACCGGGGAACAGCAGGAGCCCCGGCTTTTCACTCTGGCCGCATAGCCTTCCCGAACCGCTTTTTTTATTTCCGCGTCTTTCATTTCAAACTCCTCAAGATTAGTCGACGATGTCTTTCACCATTGGCCCAAGCGTACCTTTTATGGTCTGGTTAAAATAGTCCGCTTTGACCAGGAAAATGCAGCACACTTTCCCGCCCGACTCTTTGCTTATCACCATAAATTTATCGCCAGCTTCTATGGCCGCCTTCTCCCTCACTTCTTTGGGGAGCACTATCTGCCCTCTGGCATCAATGGTGACCAGGGCATCCACCTGACAACAGTTTGTTTCTCTCGTCATGGCTTACCTCACACTGTACCGACGCCTCAACGCTTATATAAATTACTGATTTATCAGTATACACTGATTTTTCTGTTTTGTCAATAGTAACTACTCAGATTTAGGGACTATAAAAAAGGCGAGGTCCTTTAATGTCGGAAATGCCTTTCGCCGGTGAACACCATAGCGATATTATACTTATCGGCCGCTTTGATGGAGTCTCCATCCCTGATGGAGCCGCCGGGCTGGATGATGGCGGTGACGCCACCCTCGGCCGCCGCCTCCACGACATCGGGAAACGGGAACATAGCATCGGAGGCGAGCACGCTGCCTTTCGTCTTCTCCCCCGCCTTTTCCCTGGCTATATGGGCGCTGACGATACGGCTGGGCTGGCCGGCACCCATGCCAATAAGCGTTTTATCCTTGACCAGCACAATGGCGTTGGATTTTATGTGCTTTACCGCGCGCCAGGCGAAGA
>VGOH01000127.1 GCA_016875955.1 Chloroflexota bacterium | reverse complement strand
TTAACGCGGACGATGGTGGCCAGTGTTTCATGGAAAGGGACCTCCCTCTCCGTTGTGCTGGTCCCGGCGATGGCCTGGCCTGACTTTCCTTTCTTCATTACCAAAAGCCAGATGATACCAAGGACGATACAGATAGCGCTATAGAAGAAAATTACATTTCGCCACGACCCCACCAGCGGCAAGATAAAGGTTGCCCCCAGCGCTGTAGCCAGGATGGAGCCAATATTGAATCCAGAGTTAACCATGCCAAATGCCAGGCCCCGCTGTCTTGGGGGGAAAAAGAGACCGACTATTTTGGGCAGGTTGGGAATGACTATGCTGAGAGCCGCACCACTCAGGAACATGAATATTATCAGTGTGACCGGGCCACCGGAAACGCCTCTGAGGCCACTGGCCAGAGCGATGACAAAACTGCCGAAGCCGATAACCTTGCGCAGGTCGAAGCGGTCACCGAGCAGCCCACCAAGAATGGAACAGAGAGCCATACCAAGGGGAAGGGCACCCCAAATCATGCCCACGTACGCTAAGCTCAACTGCAGTTCACGGGTAACGCTGCTGAAGAGGACCGGCATCGCCGTAAAAGGCATCCCGACCACACCGATAAAGACCAGATTCGCCATAAGCACTACGAGCCATTTATTCGGTGCTTTTCCTTTAACGGTCATTGGCAACTGCCTTTTTAAACAATGTCTGCTCAGCGCGCTGCTGGTTTTTATCGCCTGCCAAATAGTAGCAAACAATCAGGCACATTTCAAATAACCCGGCTCTCCTGGCTAGGGCTTACCAGCTGGACATTCCTGCAAATGGTAATATCTGCCTGTTGACATCACGCTGGGGAATAATTTATTATCCCTCTAAACCTAACAGTAAAGGAGGCGATTATGCTGGGAAACCTTAAAGGCAGGGTAGCTTTTGTCACGGGGGCCAGCCGGGGGATAGGGCGCAGCATCTGTCTGGTCATGGCCGAGCAGGGGGCCGATATAGTTCTGGCCGATATCGCCACGAAAGGAGCTTTTGAAGTAGCCAAGGAAGTGGAGAAGCTGAAGCGCAAAGCCCTGGTGGTACAGGTGGACGTTGCCAAGCGCGACTCAGTGGCCGCCGCCGTCAGGAAGGCGCTAGATACCTTCGGCCACATAGACATCCTGGTTAACAACGCCTCGGTGGTCTATGCTCCCGGGCGGATAACTGCGGAAGACGGCACCGATACGGACGAGGACTGGCAGTATGTCCTCTCCGTGAACCTGCTGGGCCCCGTATATTGCTGTGAGGCCGTTTTACCACACATGAAGGAGAGACGGTACGGCAAGATAATCAATCTCGGCTCCGTGGCCGGGCATGCCTCACGCCCCCGGCACCCATCGGGACTGGGCATCCCCAATGCCTACCCGGTGAGCAAGGCGGCCCTCCTGAGATATACCAAAGCGCTGGTGCACCAGGTTTCCGAATTCAACATAAACGTAAACGCTATCTGCCCGTCAATGGTATGGACTCCCACCCCGCGAGAGCAAATTGAAGAGATGATTCGCAACAGGCCTGAGCTGGCCAACCGGGACCCCCACGACGTTTACCTTGAGACGCGCCGGGCGGAGGTGCCGTTACGCCGTGAGCAGGCGCCGGAGGATATCGCCAAGATGGCGGCCTTCCTGGCCTCGGAAGATGCGCGCAATGTAACCGGACAGTGCATACACGTGGACGGCGGGATGATACTGCGCGACTGAAAAAACCGCAGGCACACTGAACGTTATCAACCGTTCCTGCCTTCAGGTCATGGCTTTGTGATACAATATAGCCTGTGACACGATAATATGCGTTCTGGGGAATGGATGGGAAACAACGGTATCATGAAAAAGTCGGAAACGCCAATCCTGGAGATAAGAGATGTGGTCAAAGATTTCGGTGGCATTCGTGCCGTCAACCACTGCTCCTTCAAGGTACAGAGAGGCACCATCACCGGCCTCATCGGTCCTAATGGGGCCGGCAAGACCACTCTTTTTAATTTAATCACCGGTTTCCTGAAGTGCAACGGCGGGCAGATTTTATCTCTGGACAGGCGCATTGACGGCCTGCCTCCTCACCAGATATTTCGCCAGGGTATCGTCAGGACCTTCCAGATTCCCCGGGAATTGAAGCGCATGACGGTGCTGGAGAACCTGATGCTGGTGCCGGCTGGCCAGCTTGGGGAGCAACTATGGAGTTCATGGCTGTTACCCTGGCGCGTTAAACATCAGGAAAACAGCATAGAAGAACGGGCCATGGAGGTATTGAAATTTGTCAATCTGGTACACCTGAAAAATGAATATGCGGGGAACCTGTCTTCCGGCCAGAAGAAGCTCCTGGAACTGGCCCGCACCCTGATGGCTAAACCACAACTGGTATTGCTGGACGAGCCCGGGGCCGGCGTGAACCCTACCCTGATGAAGCAGCTGGCCGATGACATCCGTCGGTCGTGTTATGAGCGAGGACTGACCTTTTTGCTCATTGAGCATGATATGGACCTGGTGATGAGCCTCTGCGACCCGGTGATTGTGATGTGCAATGGTGAGAATATCATGGAAGGCCCGCCTCATGAAGTACAGAGGGACCAGCGCGTAATAGAGGCCTATCTGGGAGGTTCCGGCAATGAGCCTGCTCCAGGTGTCTAATATCGTTGCCGGCTACGGCGAGACCGAGATACTCCACGGTGTCTCCATTGCCATTGAACAGGGACATATCGTTACCATCATCGGCCCCAATGGCTCCGGCAAATCCACTCTGCTGAAGGCCATATTTGGTCTGGTAAAACCAAAGAAAGGGCAGGTTATCTTTCAGGGCAGGGACATTACCGGCCTGACCCCTGAAGCTGTCGTGCGCCAGGGGCTCAGCTACGTTCCCCAGTCCAGCAATATCTTCCCTTCCCTTTCCATCAACGAAAACCTGGAGATGGGCGCCTTCGTTCGAACCGATGACTTTCGCCAGCGTCTGGAGGAGATATACCTCCTCTTCCCCGACCTGGCCGGGAGGCGAAAGGACCGGGCCGGAACTCTCTCCGGGGGCCAGAGGCAGATGCTGGCCCTGGCCAGAGCGCTCATGCTGGACCCTGCCTTATTGCTTCTGGATGAGCCGTCTGCCGGACTGTCGCCGAACATGGTCGGCTCGGTATTTGAGAAGATTCTGGGCATCAATCGCGCCGGCGTGGCCATCCTGCTCGTGGAACAGAACGCCAGAGAGGCGCTGCAGCTATCAAGCTGGGGATATGTTCTGGCTTCGGGGCAAAACCAGCTTGAGGACGAGGGCCAAAAATTACTTGATAATCCCGACGTAGCCCGTCTTTATCTCGGAGGCTAGAGGTATGAGCACTGCCAGCCCACGGACGCAGCGATTATTACCGAAGTGGAGCGCCGGTTACTCCGTCGTGGCCTGCTTTCTGCTCCTGCTCGTCCTGGCTTTCTTTTCCATAGTAAAACTGGAACTGATGGTCAACGGGCTGTTTCTGGGCGCGATAATCGCTCTCGGCGCCATCGGCTTATCGCTCATCTACGGGATTCTCAATTTCGCCCATCTGGCCCAGGGCGACTTCATGACACTGGGAGCTTATATTGCCCTCTTCCTGCTGGGGACGCTTCTCCCCGGCATGGGGCTGAAAGACACCGGGCTGGGGCCCTTCACCTTTGGTTATCCTATCTTCATTGCCCTACCGCTCGCCATTCTGGTCATGGCGGCTATCGCTATCGGTCTGGACATCACGATATACCGCCGTCTCAGGCGGCGGGGCGTTGGCCGGGTGGTCCTGGCCATGACGTCTCTGGGCCTGGCCATCGGCCTGCGCGGCATAGTGCAGGTAATCTGGGGTGGTGATACCTACCAGTATCCCCGCCTGTCAAAGGCGTTCTACCAGCTGCCCATGGGAGTGCGCATTCCGCCCGATAACCTCTTTATCGGGGTAACGGCCATCCTTCTGGTGGTCGTCCTCTACCTGTTCCTGACACGTACCAAAATCGGTAAAGCAATGAGGGCCACGTCAGATAACGTGGACCTAGCCCGG
>VGOH01000126.1 GCA_016875955.1 Chloroflexota bacterium | reverse complement strand
AAAAGAGACCGGCGCCGCCGTGGCCGCAGTACCGGTATCGGACACTATCAAGGTCTCCAATACGGACTGCACCGTGCGTGAGACGCCACCACGTCAAAATCTGTGGGCGGTACAGACCCCACAAGTGTTCTCCATTAAAATTATCCGCGAGGCCTATAAAAACGCGGATGAGGACGTAACCGATAGCGCCACTCTGGTCGAGCGGCTGGGCTATAAAGTGAAGCTCTACATGGGCGCCCATGACAACATAAAGATAACCACCCCCACCGACCTGGCGCTGGCGGAAATACTCTGGCGGCAACATGGACAGTAACTTCAGAATCGGCATCGGCTATGACGTACACGCCCTCGCCGCCGGGCGCCGGCTGGTGCTCGGTGGCGTTGAGATACCTTTTGCGCTCGGGCTCAGCGGCTGGAGCGATGCCGATGTCCTGACGCATGCTCTCATGGACGCGCTGCTCGGAGCGGCAGCGCTGGGAGATATTGGTCAGCACTTCCCGCCCGGCGACCTCCGGTATAAAGATATCTCCAGCCTGACATTGCTGGCAGAGGTAAAAGGCTTGCTCTCCACAAATGGCTGGGAAGTGAATAACGTTGACGCCACCGTCATCGCCGAGAAACCCAGGCTCAGCGAGCACATCAGAAAGATGCGGGAGAAGCTGGGGCAGACGCTCGGCGTCGCCATTGGGCAGGTCAGCGTCAAGGCTTCAACATCAGATGGGCTTGGTTTCACAGGGAGAGGTGAAGGCATCGCCGCTCTAGCCATGGCCTCGCTTAAGGAGAAATGATGCAGGTTTTCAATACTATGTCCGGAAAGAAAGAGGACTTTAAGCCGCAGGGCGATGAAGTCAAGATGTACGTCTGCGGCGTGACGCCCTACGATGACGCCCATCTGGGGCACGCCATGAGCTACATCATCTTTGACGTCATCCGGCGCTACCTGAAATACCGCGGCTTTAAAGTGAAGTACGTGCAGAACGTCACCGATATCGACGATAAGATTATCGCCCGGGCCAATAAGCTGGGCATTCCGCAGAGGGAGCTGGCCGAGAAATTCACCCGGCGCTACTTTGAGGACATGAGGGCGCTCAACATAGAGGAGCCTGATGTCACCCCCTACGCCACCGACGAGGTCCCCAAAATCATTGAGATGGTGCGCGGCCTGATTGACAAGGGCTACGGGTACGAGGCGCAGGGCAGCGTCTACTTCCGGGTGAGGAAAGTGCCCGACTATGGCAAGCTCTCCCACCGCAGCCTGGACTCAATGAAGGCGGGAATTCGCATTGAGCCCGGCGAAGAAAAGGAAGACCCGATGGACTTTGTCCTCTGGAAGGCATCCAAGCCCGGCGAGCCGGCCTGGGACAGCCCCTGGGGGCCGGGCCGGCCGGGGTGGCACATTGAGTGCAGCGCCATGTCGCTCAAGTACCTGGGCAATACGCTTGATATCCACGGCGGCGGGCAGGACCTTATCTTTCCCCACCACGAGAACGAAATCGCCCAGTCGGAGAGTTTTACGGGAGTCAAACCGTTCGTCAGGCACTGGCTGCACAACGGTATGGTGCAGATGGGCGCCGAGAAAATGAGCAAATCGCTGGGCAACTTGATAACCATCAAGCAGGCCCTTCAAAATTACAGCCCCGATGCCATCCGCATCTTTGCCCTGGGCTCGCACTACCGCAGCCCGCTCACCTACTCTGAAGAAATCCTTGAGGCGGCGGAAAAGGGGGCGGAGAGGCTACGGCAATCAATCCGAAGTGAAGAGAGAGCAGAGGTCGGCGTAGGTGTAGACATTGAGGCTTATAAAAAGCGTTTTACTGATGCTATGGACGATGATTTTAACACACCTAAGGCATTAGCAACACTATTTGATTTAGCTCGCGAACTAAATCGCCTTAGGGATATGGGTCAGGGTGTTGCTCAGGGACAATTCTTGCTTTTAAGTCTGGCTAATGTTTTAGGATTTCCGCTTGCGCCATGGCGTCCGTGGGAAATAGCGGGTATACCTCTTGATGAAGAATTATTTGCTCAGACGAGCGCTATGATTTATCAAGAGTTGGGCCGTTCTGCTCCTTCACTTGAAAACCAGAATGCAGACTCTACAATTGATAATCTGGTAGAGCTGCGCCAAGAACTAAGGAAAGCCAAACGATGGAAACAAGCCGATATGGTTCGGGCGAAGCTGGATGAAGCCGGCATCGCCCTTGAAGACACTCCGCAGGGTACAGTATGGCGGCGGAGACGGTGACGAGAACGGAATAATTTTGCGCAATTACGCATTTGCGCGTTTTGTCTGGAGGGATATTATGTGGCAGAACGTGGCCCTAATATTAATGGCACTGGGGATGCTGGCCCTGATTGGCTGGGCCGCCAGCGCTTTTTTCGCCAACAGTGAGATTCCGCTGGTCGTCAGAATAGCGGTCGGCGCCATCGGCGCCGGCATACTGATTATGCTGGGCGTGGCCATTAAAGACCGGATTAAGAAGGCCAAAACCGATGAGTTCAAGGAGGTTGAGCGATGATAGTCACCACCTCGGCCGAGATTGAAGGCAAAAAGATTACCAAGACCATCGGTCTGGTGCGCGGCAGCACTATCAGGGCCAAGCATATCGGCAAAGATATCATGGCCGCTCTCAGGGGTCTGGCCGGCGGCGAGATAGTTGAGTATACCAAGATGATGGCCGAAGCCAGAGAGGAGGCCATCAAGAGGATGGTTGAGGACGCCGAGAAGCAGGGCGCCAACGCCGTGGTCAGCATGAGGTTTGCCACGGCCATGGTGATGCAGAACGCCGCCGAGATTCTGGCCTACGGCACCGGGGTGGTAGTGCAGTAACCTTCTCAGACATGAGAACTCTGGAATGAGGCACTATTTTCCATCTGGGGCTATTTACAAAATGCTGGCAAACATGGTCGGCTGGGTTACCCGGCGTGAGGGACGCAAGTTCCTGAAGCTACAAAAAGACATTGATGATGCCGTATTCACCAGCGCCAAAAAAATCGGTGATATATCACTCTACATTCACATCCCCTTCTGCCGGACGCTCTGTCCCTTCTGCTGCTTCAATCGTTATCTTTTCAAAGAAGATATTGCCAGGCAGTATTTTAAACAGCTGAAACGGGAGCTAGACCTCTATATTGAGAAGGGCTTCACCTTCTCCGATTTCTACTTCGGCGGCGGCACACCGACCGTCCTCATGGACGAACTTGAGAGCTTCATCAACTATCTCAAAGTCAAGTTCAAAGTCAAGCGCATCTCCCTGGAGACCACCCCCCGCGAGGTGAACCGCGAGAACATCGCCAGACTCAAAGCTGCCGGCATCAGCCGACTTTCCATCGGCGTGCAGAGCTTTGATGACGGCGTGGTCAAGGCGATGGGCCGGCCCTTTGGCCCCAGCGAAGAGATGAAGCAGCGGGTGCTTATGGCGCAGGGGGAGTTTGACACGGTGAATGTGGACTTCGTCTTCAACTTCCCGGGACAGACCATAGCCCAGTTTCAAAAAGATGTGCAGGCATTTAAAGAACTTAAAATAGACCAGGCCACCTTCTACCCGCTGATGGCTTCGCCCCACAAGAAAAGCGCCCTGGAGAGGCGGTTCAACCGGGTGGACATCTCTCAGGAAAAGCTTTTCTACGATGTATTGCTTGATGAACTCTGTGAAGGTGATTACCAAGCGTCCACCGTCTGGTGCTTCTCCAGAGGGGAAAGGATGATTGACGAGTACATTATAGACTTTGACGACTATATAGGCATCGGGGCCGGCTCGGTGAGCATCGTGGGCGGCAATTTTTACGTGAACACCTTCGCCCTGGACCGGTACGCTGAGCTACTGAACCGGGACAGGCTGCCCATCGTCGGCTGGCGAAAGCTAACCAATAGAGAAGACCAGCGCTATTATCTTCTTACAAAACTCTTCGGCATGGTGCTGGATACCCAGAAGTTCCGGCGGAGGTTTGGCGCCGGTATTCAGAAAGAACTGGGGCTGGAACTGCTTTTACTCAAGCTTTTTGGCCTGGTGGAGGGCAAAGACAAAATCCGGGTGA